>JALYHU010000259.1 GCA_030776345.1 Pseudomonadota bacterium
ATTGCAGGCACACGACCAGCTTGGCCGCGTGCGTTCGCCAATTGATCGGGATCACGAACGAGCGCTCGTGCGGCGTGACCACACCTTCGGGTGTGTTCGCGATGACGTTCGGCACCGAAATCACGAAACCCTTGCCGAGATCGCGGCGCGCGTTGCCGGAGATGGTGTTGGCCACTTCGCCCACCAGATCGCGCATGTTCGCATCGCCCGTGTCGGTTTCCTGCATACGCATGAGCAGAACCGTGAGCATGCCGCGCGGCGCCGTGAAATAGACGATGCCCTTACGCGTTCCCGTGATGTCGATGACGCCGACGTATTCATAGACGCCGGGCTTCCCGTCCGTCACCAGATACGGCGATCCGACGGTTGCCGGTTGGCTGGTCAACGTCTCGAAAACGCGCAGCGCGCCCTCGATGAAGATTTTCAGTTCCGTTTCACGAAACATGTCAAGACCCCGCCAGCAACTCTTCCAAAGCCCCGTTGAGTTGCCGATCGGTGAACGGTTTGCACAAAAACCCGTTCGCGCCGCGCTCGATGGCCTCGACCGCCGTGGCCTTGTCGGCGAGTGCCGAGATGACCAGAATCAACACTTTGGGATTGATCTTGACGAGTTGCTCCACGCATTCCACGCCATCCATCTCGGGCATCGTGAGATCCATGGTGACCACGTGAGGATTGGTCTGGCGAAACAGTTGCACGGCTTCCACGCCATTCGCCGCCGACCCCACGACCTCGAGTCGATCGATTTGCTGCGAGCGTTCGATGCGACGCCTGATGATGTTCGAGTCGTCTACGATCATCATCTTGAGTACGGATGTGCTCGCGTTCATATCGCAGCCATCCGAATCGTATCGTGGGTTTCCAGGGCAGGCAAGGTCACCGTCAAGCGGGTGAATTTGCCGGGCGCCGTAGATACGCCGATCTTACCTCCCGCCTGCTGCACCAGATCCGCGATGAGATTCATACCGACGCCTCGCCCGGCGTCCTTCGTGGTCTGCTCCGCGGTGGAAAATCCCGAGCGGAACAGGAGCCGAACGACCTGTTTGGTGTCGAGGTTGGGCGCTTCTTCGGCGGTGACGAACCCGCGCTGCACCGCAGAGGCAATGATCTTGTCGGTGGCAAGGCCCTGGCCGTCGTCCTCGACGGTGAGCTTGTAGCCGTCGGCGCCGAGGCCGGCCACGCTGATGCGGACCAAGCCGGATTCCGCTTTGCCGCTCGCCGCGCGCGCCGCCGACGGTTCGATGCCGTGCACGAGGGCATTGCGCACCGCCTGCAAGGTGATGTCCTTCACGACGCGCCGATAGTCCGCGGGCAGAAGTTCGAGACCGGTAACCTGCAACTGTACCGATTTGCCGTTCTCTTGCGCTATGCGCTCGGCGAGTTGGCGCAGCACCGCACTCATGTCGCTGGACTCGCCGGCGGATATCGGAATGGGCTGGCCGGAGGGCAGCGCCGCGGAGGGCCTGACGCTCGCGGCCTGCGCCGTCTCCTGGGCCCGCGAAACCAGCTGCAGCCGCGACAGTCGCGATACCAGGTCGCGGATCGACTGCATGTGCGTGAACAGGTCGTCGAGCTTCACGATCAAGGGCAGGAAATCGTTGCCCGACAGGGATGGTTTGTCGCGCAACGCACGCAGATCCTCTTCGAAAGTGTGCGCACGATTCTCGATGGAGGCCAACCCGATCGCGGCCGCTTCGCCCTTCACCGAATGCACCTGACGGAAGATTGAATCGAGTTTCTTGCGGAATACGGCCTCGTCGCGGGCCGGCTCCCGCAGGATGGCGTTGATCATCTGGATGGATGCATCCGAATCGCCCAGGAACGAGGCCAGTTGATCCGGATCGACCTGCAGCAAACCGAGCAGCGTGTCGATCTGTGCCTGGGTCTTTTCCTGCGCGCCTCGCAATTCGGCCGCCAGCGCGACCCGGGCGCTCACATCCGACACCGACACCAGCACGTGCGAGATCTCAGCGCCGGTGCGCACGCGATGAAAATCGAATTCCAGATACTGGGTCGATATACCGTCTTCGGTGTCGAAGCTCACCTCGACCTCGCCGAGCGGGTTGATGGTCCTGACGAGGTTCTCTTTGGTCCGTTCGGACCACAACACGTTGACGAATTTCATGGCCGTGTTCAGGGTTTTCTCCGGCACGATGCCCTTCAACAGCTCTTCGAATCGCAGCCCTGCAATGTCCTCGCGCTTGAACAGCTGGGTCATGGCCGTCGAATACGCGGAGCCGATGACCTGGTCCTTATCCAACAGGAACAGGCCTTCTTTGACGGTCCGGAAAATGCTCTCGGCCTGCTGCTGGGCCTCCCGTACCTTCCTCTCCTGGCCCTCACGCGCAATCCGCAGCGCGATCACGACGGTCACGAAGACGCCGGCGAACAGCAGGCCGGCGAACATGACCAAGCGCAGCTTCACCACCGAATCGTCATTGTTCACTTCGATCTGGCCAGCGATGCTGCCGAATTCCGCATCGATTGCCGGAGTCATCTTGCGCGACGCGCTGAGCGCCGTCATGATTTGCGCATTCAGCGCTTGTCCGGCCTCGTTCAGGCTGGCGCCGGCCACCTCGCTGTCCTTGTACGGCAGACCTTTGAAATCTACCAGCGGCTTGAGGAGCTTGCGGTAGGCGGCCCAGTTGGCCCGCAGGGCCCGTACGCTCTGCTGCAAGGCCGGCTGAGCCAATGCGGTGGTGCCCGTGGCCGTGTCGAACCAGCCGCTGCTTCCCGTGGCGCCCATTTGCTCGATCGCTGCGGATAGCGCCGCTTCGTCGTGCCGTAGCTGATCGAGCGGCGTCTGCACAAAGCCCCGCGAATTGAGGCGGTCCTGTACCGACTCCAGCACGCTCTGGATGGCCGGCGGATAGCGGCGCTGTTCGCTGACGAATTTCAATGCGACGGAGTTCTTGACGAGCGAATTCGCCAGGCGCAGGCCGGGCACGAACACGATCGCGACGAACGCAACGCAGGCCAGTGCGATGAGCATGGCGTCCTTGCGAACGGATCTCCCGCCCGTGGCCGCTTTTTTGTTCAAACTGGGCATCTCTTTCATTGTGCAATACTCCGTAATGCGGACTTCTCTGCAGACACGCGCAAATACGCCAGCGCTTCTTGGGCGGAGGCAAAGCGATTGGCGGGCGCCTTAGCGAGCAAACGATCGATCAGGATTTGATAGTGCTGCCGGGATCCGGGGAGCCGGGGCACGGGTGTGGAACGATGCGCTTGGACGATATCTGCGACGCTCTTGCCGCGAAATGGCAGGGTACCGACGAGCATTTCGTACAATACGACGCCGAAGCTGTACAAATCGGTGCGCGCGTCGGGCTGCTGGCCGTCGATCTGTTCCGGCGCGACGTAATAGGGTGAACCGAGACTGGTATCGGGCAAGGTGATATCGAAGGCATGAGTGCTCGACCGCGCGAGGCCGAAGTCGATCATGACCAGGCGGTTGTCCTGGGTGAGCATGAGGTTCGAAGGCTTGAGATCACGGTGCACGATATTGGCGGAGTGCATCACACGCAGCGCCTCGCAAATTTGCGACCCGTAATTCACCGCTTCGGCTTCGCTCAGCGGATTTCGCAGCCGATCGCGCAGGCTCCCGCATGGGAAATACTCGAGCGCGAGGTAGCATACGTCCTCGGTGGCCCCGAAGTCGATCACGTTCGCGATGGTCCGGTTGTTGAGCTGCGAGAGCAACTTGCATTCGCGCAGGAAGCGCTTGCAATCGTCGCCCGACACGTCCGCAAGACGCTGCATCTTGAGCGCCACGAGTTCGGTCGAATCGCGATGCTCGGCGAGATATACGGCACGGGCGTCGGATTCGTAGAGGGTCTTCACCAAGCGATAGCCCGGAACGGGTGCAATGGGTTTGAGAGAGGATTCTGCGCTGCGCGGCACGGCAGGCGGCGCCGCGCGCTTCGGGCGGCTCGCGGCGTCGACCTCGCGCAGGGCGCCGGCCAGTTCGGGCAACGAGATGGAATGGATCGGCCAATAGTCGGTGGCCCCGGCCTTCAGCGCGCGCACCGCGCAACGCTCATCGCCGCCGCGAGCGATGACGAACAGAGGCAACCGCGGCAGCTGATCGCGCAACCGGCTGAGCGTCAGCAACGAATCGGCCCCGCCGCTTGCGTCCGCGAACTCGAGGACGAAGAACAGCGCCGCATATTGGCCCATCTCCTCGACTCCCAGAGCCTGGAACGCCTTGAGACCGGAGCTGTCGAAGCGCCGCTGCGTACCGGCTTTGCGCAGCAGATCGGCGACTTTCAGACGGATATCGAGATCGTCATGGATGATCAACCCCGGCACCAGGGAAGCACCGGCCCCCTGCCCCGTACGCGCCGAGGCGCCCGAGGCGGGCGTGCCGACACTGGCCATGGACGTCGCCCCGCTCACTGTAGCTTGAATTTCAGGCGCAGCTTGGCCTCGCGGGACAGCTGGGGCTGATCGCTCGGAATGGCCTCGTACCGCGCGGCACGCATCGCATCCAGCGCGGCATGATCGAACAGACCGGGCGGCGACGCATCAGCGACGTGCAGATTGCCGACGCGCCCATCGGGACTGACCGTGAACGCCACGTCCACCCAACCTTCCTTGCCCGACAAGCGCGCCGCGAACGGATATGTGGGGTTGATGGGTTTCAGGAGCTTCAACGACGCATCCTGCGCCGGCGCTGAGGACTTTGCCGCCTGGGGCGCTGCGTTGCGCGCGGCGAGTCCGTCCTGCAGGGCACGCGACATGGCGCCAAGCTCGGCATTCTGCGGATCCACGGCCTTGAGCGAGTTCAGATAATAGGTGGCACTGTCATTATCGGGTTCGGTCAATTTGCCCTGCGACACACGGTCGTTGAACAGCGCCACCAGCCGCTGCCGTTGCGCCGCGGTCTGAGCTTCCTGAGTGTGCTGGGCCGCAAGGCGGGCTTCCTGCACGGCTCTATCTTGCTGGGCGCGTGCCTGAGCAATCTTGGCCACGCGGTCCGCGTCCGCGTCACGATGGCGCCGCAGATCCTCGCGCAATTGCGCAATTTGATCCGGCGTAAGCGATTTGGTGCGCGCGGCGTCGTCGATCTGAGAGGCGGCGCGATCGTAGTTGCCGGCATTGATGGTCGCTTGAATGACGGAGGATCCGAGTTCGGACCGCATCTGCAGCACGCGCGCATCCAAGGCTTTCACGCGAGGATCATCGTGGATGATGCTGCGCGCGGTTTCGAGGGCTTGCAGGGCGGCATCGAAGTGCCGCTGGTCGAGCGCGGCCTCCGCCTTGGTCAACAGGAGCTGTGCCAAGCGGGTGAGCCCCTGGGTCGCCTCGGCATTGCCGGGGTCACGACTGAGCACATTGCGGTACAGCGCCAAGGCGCTGCTGTCGGCGGGCTCGATGTAGCGCCGCTCGAGTACGGCCTGGGCGGCCTTGAGGAGCAAGGTATCCACCTGCTCGTCACCGGACACCGGCGATGCAGCGGCCGCGGGCGGCGAGCTTGCGGACGCAGCTGGCGAATCCGCGGCGGGCGCGACAGCGGGTTTGGAACCGAACATGAAGAACGCAGCCGCGCCGCCCAAAACGGCGATGCCGGCGACCACGCCTCCTATCAGACGCAGGGGCGGACGCTGCGGCGGCGGCGCTTCATCGGAAGTCGGTGTACCCGGAGCGCCGAGCACGCCGCGGCGCATATGCGCCTCGTCGAATGCCAACTCGAGCGCGCCGGCGAAAGAGTCCGCGGCGACCGGCAGCGGCGCCATGGAAGCAATCAGACGTTGGTCGGCGAGGCGCTTCCAATAGGCAACCATGGCCGCATCGTCCAGAACCATGATCGCGGTGGCGGGCCAAGCCTGTCGCACGCGCGCGAGCTGCGCAGCGCTGTCGCTCTCGCCCCGCGCGTCCCAGATCGCAACGCCGCCTTGATCGGGCTCCCCGCCACTGAGCAGCTGGTCGATGGAGTCGATCTGCTTCAGGACCACGTTGCGCGCCAGTACCGCGCCCACCAGAGGCCACAGCGCATCGTCGCCGGTAACCAGCGTGGCGGTGCGCCGCTGATTGCTGCGCGGCGCACTCGAGGTGGCGGCTCCCGTTGCGGCTTCGTTTACAGTCACAGTCATGTTCGTCGTCATCCCGCGTCCTCGGCAATTCCGTGCCTGATTGATATCGACAGCCGCAGATTAAGGAATGGCACACCGCTGCAGGGAATTCACGTCACATTTCACACACGTACGGCGTGCAGGGAACCCCCTAATGCCCGGGCATTTCGTCTATTTGTGACGGACATCTCACGAGAACATCGCCGGGCTACTCGAGCTTCCATGATCGCGCACGGTGGCGCACCCACCTCTCAGCGATGCAGGTCGTCTATCCAGCGTGCGAGTTCGGGAGTCTCTGCGGGGGTGATGTCGAGATTGACGACCAGGCCTTCCTGGCCGCTGCGGGCGAGCACGCAATGCAATTGCAGATCAGGGCTCGCATTGATCTCCTGATGCGGCACGTACGGCGGCACGAAAATGAAATCGCCCGCGTGCGCCTCGGCCACGAACTCGAGCCTATCGCCCCAACGCAATCGTGCGACGCCGTTGACGACGTAGATGACGCTTTCGAGGCCACCGTGGTGGTGCGCGCCGGTCTTAGCATTCGCATCGATGGTGACCGTGCCCGCCCAAAGCTGCGTGGCGCCGGTGCGTTGCGTCGTCACGGCCGCGCGGCGCTGCATGCCGGGTGTCTGCGGCGTATTGGCGTCCAGCGCACCGGCCCGAACGATGCGCACGCCCTGATTGCGCCAACGGGAAACTGCACTAGCCATGATTCGCCCGCCCATGCGCCATGCCGAACTGATGTCTTCGCCACACGAGTAGAATCTGGCGCATCGGCGAGGTCCTATGGCAGTATTGAAGGGCATTCATTCTACCGCACTCGGCTCAGCGTCCGGCTCGGCGCTCGGCCCGGGGCTTGGCCCGGCGCCCCGGGTTCCCACGGCTCTTTATGAACCCCTCCCCGCCCGCTCCGCTGCTGACCTTGAACGAGTTCGAACTGATGCGCACGGCATTGCAAGCGGGCGCCTTCAGCCTCGAGTGTTCACTGGACCTTCAATGTTCCCTGACCACGGTGGAGATAGGCGCAAGGGACTGGGGCTGGGGAGGACGACGGTTCCCGTACCCGGAACGCTGTAAGGAGCGCACCGTGTATTATTGGGCCGGCGATGGTTTTCGGCCCGTGGCTCGCTATGCAGGGTCTTTGATCAAGCTGGTGCCGACGGTTTGGGGCGCGCCGACATTCGAGATAGACGGTATCAAGATGCTGCCAACGGCGTCTGAATCACCCTACCTTGATGCGGAGCGCAAGGTGGGCTTGGTCCAACCGCGGGGCAAAGTCATTTTGGATACGTGCGGTGGGCTGGGCTATTTCGCGGCCTGGTGTCTGCGGGGACGGGCGGCGCAGATTCTTTCGTATGAAAAGAATCCGGACGTCATCTGGCTGCGAAGCATGAATCCTTGGTCGCCGCCTGACGGCGGCGCATTGACGCTCACCCAGGGAGACATCACTCGAGCGGTCGAGGCGCTGGCCGGCGATTCAGTCGACGCCGTTTTGCACGATCCACCGCGGTTCGGCATCGCAGGCGAGCTGTACGCTCAAAGCTTCTACCAGCAACTGGCGCGCGTGCTCAGACGCAAGGGCAAGCTGTTCCATTACACCGGCGCTCCCAACAAAATGAGCAGCGGCCGCGACCTGGCAAACGAAGTGGCCAACCGGCTGCGAGCGGCAGGATTCTCAACGACGAAGGTGGGGGACGGAGTACTCGGCGTGCGCACCCGGTGATGCGACATGCTCGCGTCCAACGGCACGGGACCCCCCCGTCTCCGGCCATACGCTGGACGGTCGCATCGATTTGCGGCTTGAGAATGCCCGACGGGCATGAAGATATTGCGATCCTTGTGGTAGCTTCCGCCGTGGCCTGGTGTGAAGGACGCGTACCTATAGCAGTGCAGGGAACAGGCTGTCATTTCTCAAATCAAAAATCGCCTTCAGAAAGGGGACAATATGATGCTGTGTAAGAGTCTTGCCCGCACGATCTCGATTGTCGTGCCGTTAGTTTCGCTTCTGTCGTCCGGAGCCCAGAGCGCGTTTGCTTCGTCTGGCCATGATGTTCCAAAGCTGGTTTCGATTGGGACCGACCGCGGCCCCATCTCGACCAACGAAGAACAAAACCTCACCGTGATACTCAAGGTTCCGGACCAGGCTGCCCTCGATCAAGCCATCGACAAATTGTATGACCCGGCCTCTCCTACTTATCATCACTGGCTAACGGATGCCGACCTGGAGAAGTACGCCCCGTCGGCCACGGACTTCGCGACGGTTAAGAATGAACTCATCGCGCAGGGATTCAGCATCGTATCCGCCGATCCGAACCGATTCTCGCTTCGCGTCCGCGGCTCCGTTGCGACCATCCAAACCGCTTTCCAAACCGAACTACACTCCTACGAACATAAAGGCCGGGCTTACCAAGTTCATACCACCCATGCGCGGCTGGCGGGTGCGGCCGGCGACTTGGTGGATTCGGTGGCTGGACTGGACCGACATCAGGTTCGTCCTCGCCTGACGGTTGCCCGCAACCCGAGCACGGGTCAACCAAAATTCGAGAGGAAGGCGGTTTCGACGGCGGCGGCCTCCTCGATCCTCAGTGAACTCACGGACAAGGCTCTGTCCAGCGCCTCGGAATTCAACTATGCGACTCCCGGGGCTGTGCTGCCGGAGGCCAATTATTGGGGTTCGGTGTACGATGTGAACAGTAATCTGGCGGTCTCGTTCACGCCCGCTCAGCTGCAAGCCCATTACAAACTCGCGCCGCTGTACGAGAAAGGCTATGACGGCGCAGGGCAGACCATTGCGTTGGTGGAGGCTTATGGCTATCCGGCCGCAGAACGAGATGCCAATGTCGCCGCGAAACTCTTTGGGTTGCCGGCGCTGACATCGAGCAACTTTTCTGTCGTTTATCCCGAAGGAAAACCGCTCACTCCCAACGCAGCGGATCTGGCCGGATGGACGGGCGAGATTGCACTCGACATCCAAGCCGCTCATGCCATCGCTCCGGGAGCCAAGATCGTCGTTGTCGCCTCCAGCGGTCAAGACAACGAAGATCAGATTGCATCGCTGCAATACGTCATCAAACACAAACTGGCGCATACCGTCTCCAGCAGCTGGGAGAACGATGACGAAATCATTGCCGGCACCGCCGAGGAAAACGCCTTCAACTCGGTTCTGAAGCTCGGCGCAGCCGCCGGCATCTCCTTCCAGTTCTCGAGCGGCGATTCGGGTGACTTAGGTCTTGGAACACCGGTCGGCGCGGTGGGCGTACCGTCCAATTCGCCTTACGCGACCGCGGTGGGCGGCACCAGTATCCTCAACAATCCCTACGGAGCCGGACAGGTCGTGACAGGCTGGGGCACCAACATTGAATTCCTAAACATTGGAGGCCCCACCGATCCGCCATCCGGTGTATTCTACTATGGCGCCGGGGGCGGTGAGAGCGCCTATTACAAAAAGCCATCCTGGCAGCACGCACTTCCAGGAACGGGCCGGCAAGTTCCGGACGTCTCCGCGC
>JALYHU010000260.1 GCA_030776345.1 Pseudomonadota bacterium
GACGCAATGCCGTAAGCGAGCAATTTTCGCGAAAATTGCGGACTCCGCGTGCAATTGGCGCGGGCCGACCGGTCCTACTTGGCCCCGGGACCCTTATAGACAACCCCAGACTTCATCACAAACTTCACATCCTGCAACACCTTGATATCGCTGAGTGGATTGCCATCGACCGCGATGATGTCCGCCCACTTGCCTGCTTCGAGTGAGCCCGCCTTATCGGTCCAGTTCATCAAATCAGCTGCGTTCAACGTCGCTGATTGGATTGCCGCCAACGGCGTCATGCCCAGGTCGCGCACATAGACTTCCAACTCGTGACCGTTGAGCCCGTGCGGGTAGACGGCGGCATCGGTGCCCAGCGCAATCTTCACGCCCGATTCATATGCATGACGGATGTTCTTCTTGGCGACAGCGCTAACATCCTTCATCTTTTGCTCATAGAAGGAAGGCAGATGGCCGAAATCCAGCTGCCAGTCTTCGAGATAGAGCGTGGGGACGAGGTAGGTCCCGTTTTTCTTCATCTCCGCGATAGCGGCATCGTCGATCCAGCTTCCGTGCTCGATGGAGTCGATGCCCGCCATGCTGGCCCACAGAATGCCCTGCTTGCCATGCGCATGAGCCGCCACCTTGCGGCCCAGGCGATGCGCATCGGTCGCGATAGCCTTCATCTCTTCGAGTGTGTATTGCGATGCCTGCGGATTGTCGCCCTTCGACAATACGCCGCCGGTCGCGCAAATCTTGATCACGTCGGCACCGTACTTGATATTTTGCCGGACTTTCTGCTGGACAGCCGCGATGCCGTCAGCTACGCCCCCGTCCGTCACGTGATAGCGAATGGGCAACAGGTTGGTATCGCAATGACCGCCCGTAATGCCCAGCGCGGGACCGGAAACCTGCATGTGCGGGCCAATTACCTGCCCGGCATCGACTGCGTCGCGCAGGTCTACATCTGTAAACCCGCCAGCGCCCACGTTGCGAATGGAGGTAAAGCCCGCCAGCAGAGTCGCGCGGGCATTGACCACGCCGTTGATCGCCTCCTTGGCGTCGGTGTTGGTCAGCTCCTTGTAGGGATCGAACTCCGTGTTCATCGTAATGTGCGTATGTACATCGAACAGGCCCGGCAGCACAGTCAGTGATCCAAGATCGACGACGGTATCGCCGCTCGCTGCCGGAGTCGCCGCCGTCGGCGCGATGGTCGTAATCCTGTCGCCGGTGACGATGATCGTCTGCGCATTCAGCAGTCTCCCGGAACGTACATCCAGCAGATGTCCAGCGCGCACCAGAACGCGCTGCGCAGCAGGGTTTTGGGACTGAGCGACGCCTAGCGAATGAAGAGCCAGGAACATAATACTCACAGACAAACTTGACACTGCAGGACGCAAGGAACACCTCACTTGATGGACACAAGGAATTTCATCAGTGTAATCAGCAAGCGCGAGCCCAACCTCCCATGGAGGGCCAGCGCGCATTCACCTTAGATCCAATCCGCGGTAGTTTGAAATTTGTATTGTGGGACCGAGCTGCATCAATGACCAGCCCAGCGCGGTACCGACACAGCTGCACCTTCATCGCGCCCTGAACGACGATATGTTAATCGAAGTACTGCGGCGAGTCATTCCGCAGCGGCGAGTCATTCTGCACCTAACGTACGTACTTCGTCAGACGCTCACTGCGGGACGGCGCACGCGGGGTCTTCTGCACTTTGTACCACGACGCGTGTGGCAACGAATGTCGAGCATGACAACAACGGCTTCGATCAGGTGCCATGATCCCGGCATGGAACTCGGTCCCGATGGATCGGCCGTCGCGGCTTGCATTTGGCTTTCCGATCGGTAAATATTAAAGCCGACAGTCGCATCGTGTTGCGTTAGCGTGTACTCCTACCATTGATTCGAGGAGTCTGATGCTGGGCACAGCGGTGCACTGACGAAACGCCAACAAATAATAAAAGAGATTTCTCATTATGACAGGGATGAACTGGCACGTTGGCGTGTTCCGTGTCTGGGCGACTTGCATACTGCTTGGGCTGGTTGCTGCGGGTTGCGGTGGCGGCAATTCCTCTCCGCCCCCGCCACCGACCCTGACGACGCTCGCGCCGGATGCGGCCGTGGCCGGTGGCGCAGATCTGGTCGTCACTGCAACCGGCTCCGGGTATACGAGGTCATCGATCGTCAAGTGGAACGGATCGGCGTTGACGACCAATTATGTCTCCCCGACTTCGCTGACGGCGACGATTCCCGCATCCGATCTGGCGGCTCCGGGAACCTCCTCCGTCACCGTCACCGATCCCTCCAACGGCGACGCGGGTTCGGCAGTCGTGCAGTTCAAGATCAGCGACCAGACGGCGCCGACGATCGTTTCGCTTGCGCCCTCGACGCTGACCCCAGGGGGCCCCAGCTTCCAATTGACTATCACGGGCACGAACTTTGCGCCGACCGCGAAAGTGATGTGGAACGGCATCGCGATACCGACGATATTTGATTCGGCAACGCAACTGCTCGCGCAAGTAACAGCGGCGCAGATCGCTGTCGCCGCGAGCGTTGCGGTGACTGTGGTCAACGATACAGCCGCCGGCGGTACCTCAAATATCAGCACGTTCACCGTGACGAGCGTGCCTCCGGTGCCGAGTTTGACTTCGGTTTCGCCATCTTCCGTCCCGGCGTTCAGCAGCGGCATCACACTGACCTTGACGGGGACGGGCTTCACGACATCTACCGTTGTGCTCGTCAACAACTTCGTGCTCACATCGACATATGTGTCTTCGACGCAAATCACGGTCGGGCCGATGGCGTTTTCTGACGTTTCTGGTACGACGCTGACACTGACGGTGGAGGACCCGGCGTCCGGCAACGTTCCATCGAACGGTGTGACGCTCAACTTCACGCCGGCCATCCCGGTAGCCGCCAGCGTGGCGCCGTCGACGGTCATCGCCGCGCAGGGCGCGCTGTCGCTCACCGTGAGCGGTCAGTACTTCACCTCGACGGCCGCGGTGTACTTCAACGGCAATTCCAGGCCTACGACCTTGAATAACCAGGGCCAATTGGTCGCACAGCTGACCGCGCAGGATGTCGCGGTGGCCGGGACGGCGACTATCACGGTCGAGGATCCGGCATCCGGTAACGTGCCCTCGAACGTCCTCAGCTTTGTCATTCAGCCGCTGCCCTCACTCGCGCTCAGTTCTCTCTCACCCGCGACAGTGCCCACAGGAAATGCCGCCTTTACGTTGACCGTGTTCGGTACCGGCTTCACGACCAACTCGACCGTCGCGTTGAACGGCACGCCGTTGACGACGATCTATGTCTCCGCCTCGACGCTCAGCGCCGCCGTCAGCGCTGCGCAGGTGGCGACCGTCGGCAGCGCCTCTATCACGGTCGTAAATCCGGCTAACCAGGGGGGCACCTCATCGCCGCTGACCCTCACGATCGTCGCGCCGTCGATCGACGCAGTGTCTTACCAGATCAACAATGGCCACAGCGGTTTCGTCGCATTCAAGTCGGCCACGTTGCCATCCTCGGCAAGTTGGTCCGTCAACATAGGCGGTGAGCCGTCCTATGCATTGATCGTCGGTGGCATCGTTTACGTGACGGCAAGTGTGAACGGCAACAGCGAGCTATTCGCGCTCAACGGCACCACCGGTGCAACCGTGTGGGGTCCCATCGCGTTCGCCGGCGTCACGGGCATCACTTATGACGCCGGGAGGATATTCGTCGACAGCGGCACCTACATTTCGACCGGTATCTTATCGGCTCTCGATGCAACGACTGGGAATGCGATATGGAGCGCGACGGTCCCCGGTAGTTTCTCGACGCAATCGCCGCCGGTGGCCGCCGAGGGTCTCGTGTATACGCTCGACGACGGCGTATTGACCGCGTTCAACGAAACCAATGGCGCGCAGGTGTGGCAACAAGCGGTATCGGGAACGAATGGCTCTCCAGCCCTCACAGTGGATGGTATTTACACCGCCCCGGTTTGCTTCGCCATAGACCTGCAGCCTGCAACCGGTGCGATGATTTGGTCGACGAACACAGGCTGCTCAGGTGGCGGAGGCAATACACCGGTGGTGGGCGGCGGCAGAATGTTTGCTCCACTGAGTCCCGGCTACTACGCCGGCAACGTGTACTCGGCGGAGTCCGGACAGGTGCTCGGCGCGTTTTCGGCGAGCGCAACGCCAGCTATCTCCACATCGAACATCTTTATGCTCGACAACTCCACTCTGCAAGGCATTGCGCTGAGCAACAATCAGATTCTCTGGAGCTTTGCCGGGGATGGGACCTTGGTGAATTCGCCAATCGCGGTCAACAACTACGTGTTCGTCGGCTCCTCCAGCGGCAACCTGTACGCTCTTGACGCCACCACCGGCGCCCAGGTCTGGACAATGAACCTCGGTGCCCCGATCACCGGCCCCGCGACTGGTGGAAGTGCGACGCAGGGTGCGACTGGCCTCTCCGCGGGCGATGGGCTCCTGATCGTCCCGGCCGGCAATACCGTGAACGCCTTCGTGCTCTCGACGAACCCGTAGGAAGCGGCGCGTACCGACCGTCACGAAACTTTGGCTCTCGAGCAATGCTACGTCCCGCCGCACCGCGGAGGGATCACCTGCTAGCACGAGTGCCAAGGCGCTCAACGTCACCGGCTCGGGGGAGATTACCCGCAGCAAGCGCACCCGGGCCTGAGTTATCACTTCCAAAAAATCCGCAGGATCTTCAAAAGAGATATGAAAGCCGGGCTCGACCGCCTTGCCGCGGTCCAGCTTGCGCGCATTGCCCTTCATTCGGGTCAAGAATTCGCCCATTGTCCAACGAACTCGATAAATCGATGAGCGAAAGCGAATACCGAAGCAAATTTCCTGCGCGCGAATAATCGAACGATTACCTCGAGCGCTTAACGTCACACGACACGCCGCGAACACGGCGGTTAGCGCGTCGATTTGCTTCGCGCCACCACTTTGTCGAAGTCGTCCAGCATGTCGGACATGGTCATTGCAGTAGCGAACTCGCGGACCCACTGCCGAACGGCAACAACGTCTGCCTCAGGGTGCGCAGCAAGCAGGCCTTCGATGTCCTGCAGGTCTTTGGGCCGACCAGCAACGGCCTTCATGATGAGCAGATCCTCAACCCGCGGCAAGCGTACGCGCAGGCCCCCGATATTGTGAATCTCACTGTTGTCGATCGCCGTTTGTTCGAACGGTAAGCGGCCAAACGTTAGGTCGATATCGATCCCGGATTCCTCGTGTCTCATCAGAAGCACGCGGCTTCGGCGCGCGAATTCGAGCGGATTTTCAATGCGGGGAAGGATCCCATGACTGGCAGCAGTGGATACCGCATTTTCCCAGTCGGCTTCAGGAAGGATTGCGAGGGCATCGACGTCTTGCGTCAATCGGGGCCGACCCAGCACCGAAGCCGCGACCCCGCCGATAACCATCGATGGCATCTTCGTGGCGTCCATCCACTTCACCAAATCGGCGATTGCGGCCAGCAGTGTGGCAGGGACGCGATCAACCACCCGATGCCTGCCAGAGACGCGCCCACCGATCACGAACGAGCTGCGTGCCGTTCTCGCGTTCCGGATCGACCCCGAAGAGACTGCGCGACGCCATCAGAGCTGACAGCTGACGCAGCTTTGTGTCCATGGAGGTGCGGCGTAACTCAGCGAGCTCGATCTCTTTGACCAACTCCCAACGCTCGAAATAAGCCTGGGCTTCGGCGGGGGTTATTGATGCCATAAGTTCATGATACTACGAAGATCTTCCGGCAAACGCCCAGGAAGTGGTCCCCACGGGTACACCAACTCAACCCCCGTAAATACCTAACCAGCCGTCTATCTGCGCAGGAATTTGCGGCCGATGTAAAAGCGATGAAGATCAGATACCTATCGACGTGCCAAGGAGCCCGCACCGACGTCCGCCACCCTAATATGCGAAATTGCGCAAGGGGCTGTGATCCATCGCGTTGCGGAGAATAGCCGGCCCATTCTCCGCGCGATGTGCGGAGATTGCACTTGCCAATGCGGAGAACAGAGAGCATAATCTCCGCATGAAATGCGGAGATTGAAATGTACATCTGGGAGCAGCCTGACTGGCCTGACCTGACCTGGGATAGCGGCCACCTTGCCGCTCTGCTGGGGCAGGCCTCGCGCGAGCAGGGCCGTCTGCTCGGCAGGATGCAGGATCTCGGCTTCGACCTGCGTCGTGAGGCCCAGCTGAACACGCTGACCGAAGACGTGGTCCGCTCAAGTGAGATCGAGGGCGAAAAACTCGACAGCGATCAGGTCAGATCCTCGATCGCACGGCGGCTCGGGATGGATGTTGGCGGGCTAGTGCCGGCCGACCCCGATGTCGAGGGCGTCGTCGAGATGATGCTCGACGCAACTACTAACTACGCGCAGCCCCTGACGGCCGACCGGTTATTCGGCTGGCACGCAGCACTCTTCCCTACGGGTCGAATCGGCCTTCAGAAAATCACCGTCGGCAACTGGCGGGATGACAGCGGCGGGCCGATGCAGGTTGTCTCGGGGCCGATCGGCCGGCAGAAGGTTCACTATGAAGCGCCGCCCGCCGCGCGCGTTCCGGAAGATATGGACCGCTTCCTAAGCTGGTTCGAGGCACCCGGCAAAATCGACCCGCTTCTCATCGCGGGACTCGCGCATGTGTGGTTCGTCACCATCCACCCTTTCGATGACGGCAACGGACGCATCGCGCGCGCGATCGCCGACATGGCGCTCGCCCACTCCGAACGAAGCACCCAACGCTTCTTCAGTATGTCAGCGCAAATCCGCTGCGAACGGAGCAACTATTACACGACGCTTGAACGCACGCAGAAGGGTACCCTCGATGTTACGCCGTGGCAGGAATGGTTCCTTTCGTGCCTGCTCCGCGCGATCGAGGGCTCGCAAGACACTCTGGGTGCGG
>JALYHU010000261.1 GCA_030776345.1 Pseudomonadota bacterium
GCGGGCCTGGTGAATTCCATCGACTCACCCGGCGGAATTCGTACTTGCTGGCCCGATCTGCCCACCTTTCCGCGCCTCTACGAATCACGGTTTGTCGATCGGCTGGTGCTATTGAGCCGGCTATCGCCGCCGGCATGTACGGCGCTGTGGCCACCGGCAAACGGCTGGGAACTGCGAGAATTCGCCTTCCGTGCCTATCGCCCTCTTTGTTGCCTCGAGGACATCCGTGCGGGGCGGACTCCCTACGGCCGGCGGTGTTGGCTGCAATCCTGGTGCACGGTGTGTTCGATTCCTAGGTACCCGCTGATTGGTTGACACAAATTGTTGAAATAATTGACGCACAATATTGAAATCGACATAAAGGAACAAATGACATCAATGAAGGTACGAAATGACAGGTTTAGAGGATGCCGACAAGAACGATTACCGGCGGAGTGTTATGCTCATGCCACATGCTGAACACGCAGCACGCTCAGGGTCATAACCGGGCGTCCTATGCAATTCCCAGAACAATGCGCAAGCCGGCGAACACTGATGTTCATGACGAATCGCGAATGGGCGTTTGCGGTTGACCGGTTTACTCCAACCAAGCCGTGTAGATGGGTTCACCAAGAGAGTGCGTACGGCTTAGCCGCGTGCAACTTCATTGAAAAAAGCGCCAAATGACCCGTGTGCGCTGACAGTGACCCGGACATAGGCCGCAATGCTTCAGAGAGAGCGTTGCGGGTTTTGGTTGAATCCCATCCACTAGAGTACGTAAATGTTGGACGCAGAGCAGACTTTTGCGTTCTTGTCTCTGTCATATTGAAGAATTGGTCGATGGGCCGGACGAGGTGGATGCGACATTGACTCAGGCGACAGCACCGCACCGGAAAACTTGGTGGCCGATAGATCTTGGCATGCCCTCAACGAGTGGCTCCGCTGATGATTTGCGCTATGCTTATTTTCCCTTAAAGCGACGGCTCGCAATTGAACGGCATGGAACGGTCACCCTCTATGACACTGGGGAACACCACTTTCGGGGCGTTCTGCAATTGAGCGGGCACGACGGTGAACTGTCATTTGCCACCCAATGCCGGCGAGTGAATCTAGCCGAACTGACTGTCGTGGACATCTAGCGTGTTAGTTGCACTTAGGGGAACGCAGCGTCTTCGCGGTGCTGCCATCGGCGATTTGCTGAGTCGTCGTACCGGTTCGACGGAATTTTGGCTTTTTACTTCAAATGCCGTCGAACTTCCGATCCCTTGTCTTGTGAACCGAACACGCATGTCGTCACCGCGCCCACGTCCATCGACTCATGAGCACCCACACATAGAAGCAGTCCTTGCGCGGCATTGAAGGCTGAATCGCCAATAAGCGATCCCGATTAGCCCACAATGCCGTGCATTTACTGACGCTGGTCGATCCCGTTGAAGTCCGGGTGCGAGTTTTACATAATCGAGATATTTTATTTTCGGGCGATTGCTAGCCCTTGATTTTGAGAAGTATGATTCGCCGCGGGAGCCATTATAAAAATTTACACGGGACGTCCCGCCATGACCGCTGAACCAGTCTTTCGATTTCCGGTGATTTGTCCAACGTGTCGCAAGGAAACACTGAGTACTTTGAAAGTCGGTATTGTCGCCGCAGCGCTAATCAGCGGCCGACCTGTGCGCCTGCACGCGCCATGTCACGACATATATTGGGATGCGCACCCCATCGAATTGGAGCAGGTGCGAGAGTATTTGAGCGCACCATGGGTCGGCGCTCCCTGTCAGTCCTCGGCTCGGACTACTGACGAATTACTCTGTCACCAACCTGTCCCGAAGGATGCATCAAACGCGCTCTGAGAACCCGCACCCTAAAGCCAATCTGAGCGGTGTCGCGCGATGGAGGACGACGGGTCGCGATGTATCCTTTCTTCGCTCCGACAATGGTTCGGTATCGAAAGCTCTCTTCCCGTACAGTGTTCACTCGATGTGATTGCCGTAAGTCAGGGTCTACGATTGGAGCCGCACGCCCCTCGATGAGCCGCACAGCTTACTTCCGGCGATAGCGTGATGGTCGACGCCTTCCCTGGCGGGGTTCCCTTAATGAGGCAACCGGTAGCAAAGTTAGCTGAGGCAACACGACAGCTCATAAACAAGGGATGGTGC
>JALYHU010000262.1 GCA_030776345.1 Pseudomonadota bacterium
GCACGGCGGCCAAGAGCGGCATGTTCATGTTCATAGATACCGACCTCAAGTACGACTTGCCGCAGGCGGTCATCGTGATCGATCGCGACAAAGCCGCACAGCTCGGATTGACCATGACTCAGGTAGGCAGTGCGCTCAGTTCGATGCTCGGCGGCAACTACGTGAACTATTTCAGCATGGACACGCGCTCCTACAAGGTCATTCCCCAGGTAGAACGGCTGTCCCGTCTGAACACCAACCAGCTGTTGAACTATCCGGTCGCCAACATCGGTGGCGTGCCTATCCCTCTGTCGAGCATTGCCACGCTGCGCTCGGTCACGGTGCCGGAAACCTTGAATCATTTTCAGCAATTGAATGCCGCCACCCTGTCCGGAGTCATGTCGCCGGGGGTCTCCTTGGCCGATGCCCTGCAGTACCTCAAGAATCTCGCAGCGCGCACCCTCCCCCAGGGATATAGCGTCGACTACGGCGGACAAGGCCGGCAATTCGTGGCGGAATCCGGCGGCATCATGGGGACGTTTGCGTTCGCCATCATCATCGTCTTCCTGGCGCTGGCGGCTTTGTTCGAAAGCTTCCGCGATCCGCTGGTCATCTTGATATCGGTTCCTCTTTCGATAGCCGGCGCGCTCATCTTCATCGCGCTCGGGGTGGGCGGTGCCAGTCTGAATATCTATACCGAAGTCGGCCTCGTGACGCTCATGGGCCTCATCAGCAAGCACGGAATCCTGATCGTCGAAGTCGCGAACACCGAGCAGCAAACCGGCAAGAGCAAGCATGCGGCCATCGTGGCCGCGGCCGGTACACGGCTGCGCCCCATTCTGATGACGACCGCCGCCATGGTGCTGGGCGTGATACCTCTGGTGTTCGCCAGCGGCGCCGGAGCTGCCTCTCGGTTCGCCATTGGACTCGTGATTTCCACCGGCCTCGCAATCGGCACCGTGTTCACGCTGTTCGTGGTTCCCGGTGTTTACATGCTGGTGGGCGCTACCCACGGGCGAGAAGAGCTCGACCCCGTACCGGTCAATGGATAGAAGTACGATGCAACTAGCAGTTAAGAGTGCCGGATATTTATCAATGTATTTCAATATGATACAAAATTAATGCAGGTAATATATTAGGAATAGCGCGCAAGTTGCACTGATATCTCACGCTGTGACGCGCCGCCACGAACTCGCAAATTCCACGTTGCGTTCTGTCGATTGTCTTGTATATTCCAACTGCAGGGACTTGATTTGACACGAGTCTCGCCGCCGATATCAGCCTCGAAACCACTTTAAGGTCGCAACCTTGCTCAACATGGGGCTTGCATGATCAGTGCTTGGGAAAATTTGCACTTCGCCATGTTGGAACTGGTGCGCTCGACGCCCATCAAACAAAGACTGGTCTGCGCCTATCGAAGGCACTTGGTGTCGATCCCCGAGGACCAGCTGCCGGGCGAAGTTCGGGACTCCTTCGCGCAAATGATGCGCTCGCTGTGCGCGGTACAACCCTTGCGGGGGGAGGATGCGGTAGCCGCCTCGGTGCGCAAAATGTCCAACCAGGCGGCGGATGACTGCGCCGCACTCGTCGTGGAGATCTTCGGCATCACGTGCCGCGCCCTTCTCAACAGTGCGCGACAGAGCGCCGCCGTGGTTCAACTGCACAATCTGGAACGCGACTCGAGCGACGTGCGCGAGCCCGACGACACTGACGTACCGGCGCTGATCGCCTCGAGCTAGGCGCTGCGCGGCCGCCCGGCCGACTTAATCATCCAGCTTGAATTCGATCGTATCCCAGCGCGTGGTTTCCTGATGCCGCGCCTGGCGACGCAATGCATCAATCAAATTTCGCTCGTTCCAGGCGCTCACTTCATCGGCCAGATCGGTGATGGCCTTGGGCAGTGCCTCGGTAGAACCGAAATTCTCCAGGGCAACGATCGGCCGATCTGCCGCTTTTGCGAAGTTCATTTGAAATAACACCAGATCCGGCGACGCGCGGTACGCGGCGGGCACGACCAACACCACCTCGCAGGGTGCGATCTGACGGCGCAATTCCTCGCGCTGGCTTTCCTTGTCGATGGGGCGATTCGCCTGCGGCTGGCTGGTATTCAAATAGTAAAAGGTGCCGGGCGCTTCGAGATATTCGAAAACGCGCGAATAGTCGTCGTTCTCTTCCCAACAGTGCGCGACGAACAATCGTATGGGACTGACGGGAATCGACATCCTCCTAGTGTACGGGCGCTGCGGATTTCGGCGCAATAAGATTCGAAATCCATGCCGCAGTGCCGAGAAAGACGCCAGGCGGTCACGGAATCAGATGATTCACGATCAGATCGGCGGCCTGCTCCGGGGTCAGTTTGGCGGTGTCGATGTGGATCTCGGGAGCGCTGGGCGCCTCGTAAGGACTGTCGATACCGGTGAAGTTCTTGAGTTGTCCGGCGCGGGCTTTCTTGTACAAACCCTTGACATCGCGCGCCTCGGCCGCGGCCAGCGACGTGTCGATGTGGATCTCGTAGAACTCGCCGCTCGCGATCATCTTGCGCACCATGTCGCGTTCCGCGCGGAACGGCGAGATGAAGGCCGTGATGACGATCAGCCCGGCATCGGTCATGAGCTTCGCCACTTCGCCGACTCGGCGGATATTCTCGACCCGGTCGGCATCGGCGAAGCCGAGGTCCTTGTTGAGCCCGTGGCGCACGTTGTCGCCATCCAGCAAAAAGGTGTGCCGGTTCATCCGCACCAGCTTCTTTTCGACGAGATTGGCGATCGTCGATTTGCCGGCGCCGGACAGTCCGGTGAACCAGAGGACGGCCGGACGCTGGTGCTTGAGGCCGGCGTGCACTTCCCGCGTGACATCCAACTGCTGCCAGTGGATGTTGCTCGATCTGCGCAGGGCGAAGTGCAGCATTCCGGCCGCCACGGTGGCGTTGGTCAGCTTGTCGATGACGATGAAGCCGCCGAGGTCGCGGCTCTGCGCGTAGGGCTCGAAAACGAGGGGCCGGTCGGTGGAGAAATTGGCCACGCCGATGGCGTTGAGTTCCAGGGTCTTGGCCGCCAAATGCTCCAAGGTGTTGACGTTCACCTGGTACTTGGGTGTCTGAATTTGCACGGTCACGGTCTGTGTGGCCAATTTCAGCCAGTAGGGCCGCCCGGGCAGCATGGCATCGTCCGCCATCCACACGATCGTCGCTTCGAATTGATCGGCGGCTTCCGGCGGGCTGTCGGCTCTCGCGAGGACATCGCCGCGGGAGCAGTCGATCTCGTCCTGGAAGCACAGGGTGACAGCCTGGCCCGCGACCGCTTCGTCAAGATCGCCCTCCATGCTCGCGATCCGGCTGACCGTGGTCTGCCTGCCGGAAGGCAACACGCGAATGGCGTCGCCCGGCCGTACGATGCCCGCCACGATCAGGCCCGAAAAGCCGCGAAAGTCCAGATTTGGGCGGTTTACCCACTGCACGGGCATGCGGAATGACTTGGCCTGGTCGGCATTGACGTCCAGCTCCACGGTTTCCAAATGTTCGATCAGAGTCGGCCCCGCGTACCACGGCATGTTCGTCGAGTTCGTGGTGATATTGTCGCCGGCGAGCCCGGAGATCGGCATGTGCACGAACTCGCCGATGCCGATGCGGGTGGCAAAGGCGCGGTAGTCCGCGACGATGGCGTCGTATTTCGTCCGCTCGTAGCCGATCAAATCCATCTTGTTGATGGCCAGTACGATGTTTCGAATGCCGATCAGGTGGGCGAGGTAACTGTGCCGCCGCGTCTGTGTCAGCACGCCCTTGCGGGCATCGATCAAAATCACCGCCAGATCCGCAGTCGACGCCCCCGTGACCATGTTGCGAGTGTATTGTTCGTGGCCCGGCGTATCCGCGACGATGAACTTGCGCTTGTCGGTGGCGAAAAAGCGGTAGGCGACATCGATAGTGATGCCCTGCTCCCGCTCGGCGGCGAGCCCGTCGACCAGCAGGGCAAAATCGATGTTCTGCCCCTGGGTCCCCACCCGCTTGCTGTCGGCTTCGAGCGCGGCGAGCTGGTCCTCGAAGATCATCTTCGAGTCGTAAAGAAGCCGGCCGATCAGCGTCGATTTGCCGTCGTCCACGCTGCCGCAGGTGATGAAGCGCAGCAGCGACTTGTGCTGGTGCTGAATGAGATAGGCATCGATGTCCGCCGCAATGAGGTCGGAAGCTTGGTAGCTGTTTTCGCGCGGCGCCGAGTTCAAAAGTAACCCTCCTGCTTCTTCTTCTCCATGCTCGCCGACTGGTCATGATCGATGGCGCGCCCCTGACGCTCGGACGTCGTGGTCAGAAGCATTTCCTGGATGATCTGCGGCAGCGTCGCCGCTTCGCTCTCGACCGCGCCCGTCAAGGGATAGCAGCCGAGGGTGCGGAAGCGAATGGAGCGCAGGACGGGTGTCTCGCCGGGCCGCAGCGGGAATCGGTCGTCGTCGACCATCAGGGTCAAGCCGTCGCGCACCACGGTCGGACGTTTGGCAGCGAAGTACAGCGGCACGATGGGAATATTCTGCAAGTGGATGTATTGCCACACATCCAGTTCCGTCCAGTTGGAAATCGGAAACACGCGAATGCTCTCGCCGCGCGCCTTCTTGGCATTATAGAGCCGCCACAGTTCGGGGCGTTGGCTCTTCGGCTCCCAGCGATGATTGGCGGAGCGGAAACTGAAGATTCGTTCCTTCGCGCGGCTTTTCTCCTCGTCGCGCCGCGCACCGCCGAAGGCGGCATCGAAGCCATACTTGTCGAGCGCCTGCTTCAGACCCTCGGTTTTCCACATGTCCGTGTGCAGCGGGCCATGATCGAAGGGATTGATGCCGCGCGCCTTCGCTTCCGGGTTCTGGTACACCAGAAGCTGCATCCCGGACTCCGCCGCCGTCCGGTCGCGCAGCGCGTACATGTCCCGAAATTTCCAGGTGGTATCGACATGCAGCAGCGGAAACGGCGGCGGGGACGGATGGAAGGCCTTTTTCGCCACATGCAGCATCACGGCCGAGTCCTTGCCGACCGAGTAGAGCATCACCGGCTTGTCGGTTTCGGCCACCACCTCGCGGAAAATATGAATGCTCTCGGCTTCGAGCCGCTGCAGATGGGTAAGTTGCAATGGTTTCTTCTCGAAGGGTCAGCGATAGCGGCCCATCAATTTCTGCAGCGCGGCACTGCCGGGCGAGAGCTTTTGATAGGGGATGCGGTTCAGCGGCACGCTGCTGGTCTTATTGAGCGTATGAAACTCCGTGCCTCCGGACTCGTCGATGTGGATCAGGCCGGTCACGTATTCGTTCTGCCTGAGCTTGCCTTCGATATAACTCGTCGCCGCAGCGCGATCGGTAGGGTCGTAGCTCGGTCCGAGCTTGCGCAGTATCACCCGGCTACCGTCGTGCAGCTCCACCGGCATCGATTCGCCGTGGGGATAATCGACTGCGATCTCTTCGGCAGGAGGCACGAAATCCGCCTCCATCGCGGCATGGTAGTGCGCCCGAGTGAACGTATAGCTCTTCGTCGAACCCTCGTGATCGTTGAACGTGACGCACGGCGAGAGGATATCGATGAGTGCGAATCCGTTATGGCGCATGCCGGCCTGAATCAAAGGCACGAGCTGGGCTTTGTCGCCGGAAAAGCCGCGCGCGACGAACGTGGCGCCGAGCGACAAGGCGAGCAACACCGGGTCGATGGGTTGGGTCAGGTTGACGTCTCCCCGCTTCGCCTTGGTACCGATGTCCGCGGAGGCCGAGAATTGACCTTTCGTCAGACCATACACCCCATTGTTCTCGATCAAGTACAGCATGTTCACATCGCGCCGGATGGCGTGCACGAATTGGCCCAAGCCGATCGACAGGGAATCCCCGTCCCCCGATATGCCGATATAGGTCAGCTCCCGATTGGCCGCGTTTGCGCCGCTGGCAATCGACGGCATGCGTCCGTGCACCGAATTGAAGCCATGCGCACCGCTGACGAAGTAGGCCGTGGTCTTGGATGAGCAGCCGATTCCGGAGAGCTTGACCAGCTGTTCGGGGCGCATGTCCAGGCCCCAGCAAGCCTCGATGATGGCCGCCGTGATCGAATCATGCCCGCAGCCGGCGCACAACGTCGACATGCTGCCTTCGTACTGGCGGCGGGTCAGCCCCAGCGCGTTGGTGGGCAGCGAGGGATGGGCAACCTTGGGCTTGTTGATGAATGACATGAATCCTCTCAGCGCTTGATTGCGGTCAGCCGCGGTGCATCGGCGAGTGTCGCGCGGATGCCGTCGACGATGGGCTCGCAAGACATCGGGAATCCGCTGTAGCTCAAAATGGAATGCAGTTTGGATTTCTCGACGGCGGTTTCGAGAGTCAGCAGCGCGCGCAGTTGCGCGTCGCGATTCTGTTCGACGACGAAAATCGTGGCATGGGAACTCAGAAAACTTTCCACTTCGAGCCCGAACGGGAACGCCTTGACGCGCAGGTAATCCACATGGATCTTCTGGCGCGCCAGCACATCGATGGCCTCGCGAACCGCGCCGTCGCAGCTGCCGATGCTCACGATGGCGATGTCGTTGCCGCCGCCGCCGAGCAACGCCGCTTTGGGCACGTACTTGGCGGCCGTCGAGAACTTGCGTTTCAGCCTATCCAACAGCCCCTGATACTCGACAGAATCCTCGGTATAAGCGCCGTACTGGTTGTGGCCCGATCCCCGAGTGAAATAAGCGCCTTTGGGGTTGACGCCCGGCAGGGTTCGGTAAGTAATGGCATCGTCGTCGCGATCCACGTAGCGGTAGAACTTGTCGAGGCCCGCCAGTTCCTCGGGCGTCAACACCTTGCCGCGGTCGGGTTGATAGGCGTCGTCCCACTGGAAATCGGGGCACATCCAGTCGTTCATTCCGATATCCAGATCCGACAGCACGAAGACCGGCGTCTGCAAACGCTCCGCCAGATCGAATGCCTGCACCGCCATATAGAAGCATTCCTCCGGATTCGCCGGAAACAGGAGCACATGGCGCGTATCGCCGTGGGAGGCGTAGGCACACAGCATGATGTCGGATTGCTGCGTGCGGGTGGGCATGCCGGTGGACGGGCCGACCCGCTGCACATCGAAGATCACGCAGGGCACTTCGGCGTAATACGCCAGCCCCACGAATTCGTTCATCAGCGAAATGCCGGGTCCGCTGGTCGGAGTAAACGCTCTCGCGCCGTTCCAGGAAGCGCCCAATACCATTCCGATCGCGGCCAGCTCATCCTCCGCCTGAATCACGGCGAAATTGCGCGCGCCGGTGACGGGGTCGGTCCTGTAACGCTCGCAGAAACCCTTGAACGCATCCATCAAAGAAGTCGACGGCGTGATGGGATACCAGGCGCCGACGGTCGCCCCCGCGTAGACGCACCCCAGGCCCGCGGCCGTGTTGCCGTCGATCATGATGTGACCGCGGGTCTTGTCCATGTGCTGTACGCGCAGAGGGAGCGGACAACGCAGCTCGGCCTTAGCGTAGTCATACCCCAACCGCAAGGCCTTGGTGTTCGAGTCCAGCAGCTTGGGTTTCTTGCCGTAGCTTTCGCTCAATAGCCCATCGATGATTTCCGGATCGACGTCGAGCAGCGCGGCGAGCGCACCGGCATAGGCTATGTTCTTGAGCAGGATGCGATTGCGCACGCCGTCGAAGTTTTCATTGACCAGTTTTGCCAGCGGCACGCCGATGACCGTGATGTCCGCGCGCTGCAGCAGCGCACTGCGCGGCCAGGTGGCATCGTAAATCAGGTACCCCCCGGAGGTCACTTCGCGCACGTCTTTCTGGTAGGTCTCCGCGTTCATGGCCACCATGATGTCGACCTTGCCGGCACGCGCCGCATAGCCGTCGCGCGTCACGCGAATCTCATACCAAGTGGGCAGTCCCTGAATGTTCGAGGGGAAATAATTCTTCCCCGTGACGGGGATCCCCATGCGAAAAATGGCCTTCATGATGAGGGAATTGGCGCTCGCGGACCCCGTCCCGTTGACGTTGGCGAACTTGACGACGAAGTCGTTCACCCGATCGGGTGCGTTGATTAGACTCGGCATGTCGCCGCCTCATCCGCAGCCAGCGGTATTTTTATCGTGGACTTCTGCATGTCCCACGCGGCAGTGGGACAGCGCTCCGCGCAAAGACCGCAGTGCACGCAGACGTCCTCGTCCTTGACCATGACTCGTCCCGTATGGGGCAGCGCGTCCGATACATACAGGGCCTGGAGGACATTCGCCGCGGGCGCCTTGAGCCGCGAACGCAATTGCTCCTCTGTGCCGTTGCCCGCAATGGTCAGGCAATCGACAGGGCAGATATCGATGCACGCATCGCATTCGATGCACAGTTTCGCCGAGAACACGGTTTGCATATCGCAGTTCAAGCAGCGCTGCACTTCGAGAGCAGCCTGTTCGGCCGTGAATCCCAATTCGACTTCGACGTTGACCTTCTTGAAGCGCTCGATCAGTCCGACGTGGGGCACGAGCCGACGCTCGGCGCCGTTGTACTCGTTCTTGTACGACCACTCATGCATGCCCATCTTGCGGCTGCTCAAGGTCGCGCCGCGAGGCATGCGGGCCGACACCGGTTGGCCGAAACAATACTTGTGTATGGAAATTGCGGCTTGGTGGCCGTGTTCCACCGACCAGATGATGTTCTTCGGGCCGAATGCCGCGTCGCCGCCGAAGAATACGCCCGGAAGCGTGGACTGATAAGTTTGCTTGTCCACCTTCGGAACGTTCCATTTGTCGAGTTCGATACCGGCGCCGCGCTCGATCCAGGGGAAGGCGTTCTCCTGACCGATTGCGAGAATGACATCGTCGCAGGGAATGAACTCCTCGCCGAGCACCCGGGTTGCCGTGATGTCGCCGTCATGCACGTCATACTCCAGCTGCTCGAACATCATGCCGGTGAGCCGCCCGTCGTCCAGCACGAAGGACTTCGGCGCCCGATTGACGACGATCTGCACCGTTTCTTGTTCGGCATCTTCGAGTTCCCACGCCGAAGCCTTGAAGAACTCGCGCGGCTTGCGCGCCATGACCTTCACCTCTTTGGCGCCGAGGCGCAACGACGTGCGGCAGCAATCCATTGCGGTGTTGCCCACACCGATGATGAGCACCCGCTCGCCGATTTTGTCCGTATGCGCGAACGCGACCGATTCGAGCCAGGCGATCCCGATGTGAATGCGGTCGGTGCCGTGCCGGCCGGGCAAATCCAGTTCCTTGCCTTTCGGCGCGCCGGAGCCTACGAATATCGCGTCGAATTCCTTCGAGTCCAGGAGCTGCTGCATGCTCTTCACCGGCGCATTGAGGCGCAGTTCCGCACCCATGTCCACGATATAGCCGATTTCCTCGTTCAGCACCGCGGCCGGCAAGCGAAATGCGGGGATGTTGGTGCGCATCAAGCCGCCCGCCACCGCATTCTGTTCGAAAATCGTTACCTCGTAGCCCAGCGGCAAAAGATCGTTCGCGACCGTGAGCGATGCGGGTCCAGCGCCGATACAGGCGATCCGCTTGCCGTTCTTCTCGTCGGGTGCGCGCGGCAGCAGCGCGCCGATGTCATCGCGATTATCGGCCGCGACTCGCTTCAACCGGCAGATGGCCACGGGTTTTTCTTCGATGCGGCCGCGCCGGCAGGCCGGCTCACAAGGGCGGTCGCAGACCCGGCCGAGAATGCCGGGGAATACATTGGATTCACGATTCACCATATAGGCTTGGGTGAATTCGCCCTGCGCAATCAGTCGAATGTATTCCGGTACGTCGGTATGTGCCGGACAAGCCCACTGGCAATCCACGACTCGATGAAAATAGTCAGCGTCCGCGGTATTCGTCGGTTCCATGATTCCTCTTCGATGCCCCCACAGCCGATGCAAAGTATAGGCCAGAACCGGGCCTTACAGCGGCCCGCTTGCAATCGTGCAACCGCTGAGGCCTGCTATAATAAACGGTTTGACGTTCTGGACTGCGTTTAGGTCGGCTCGCCGCGTTCTCTCGCTTCCGATGCATCGGCCGCAGCGATGCGCGGTTCTGGTACCCAAAATCATCAGCGGCGCGACATTGTTT
The DNA here is from genome assembly GCA_030776345.1 of Pseudomonadota bacterium. Classification (GTDB taxonomy): domain Bacteria; phylum Pseudomonadota; class Gammaproteobacteria; order Steroidobacterales; family Steroidobacteraceae; genus Bog-1198. Next base: position 10,016 of record JALYHU010000262.1, read on the forward strand.
CGATACAATCCTCGCCAGTGCGTTTGCTGATCTACAACATCCGATATGCGACCGGAACCGGGCCGGCATTCCATCTTCCCGTCCCGGGTGCCGGATACTTGCGTTCCAGCCGCCAAGTCCTGTCGCAGATCACGGACTTCATCAAGCGGCAAGATCCGGACGTGGTAGGGCTGATCGAGGTCGATACCGGTTCCATTCGCACGGGCATGGTCAACCAGGCTGATTTCATCGCGCGCTCCTTGGGGCATTATTCGACGTTCGAGTGCAAATACGGGGTTTCTTCGGTCAATCAGCTGGTACCCATCGTGCGCAAACAAGCCAACGCGTTCCTGGCGGCGCCGCGCGTGCGAGGCGAACGGTTCCATTATTTCGACACCGGGATCAAACGGCTCATCATCGAATTGGAGTTGGACGACATCGCCATTTTTCTGGTGCATTTGTCGCTCAAGTTTCGCCATCGGCAGTACCAGCTGCGTTATCTCTACGACCTCCTGCGCGGAACCAGCAAGCCGGTCATCGTCGCCGGAGATTTCAACACCTACTGGGGCGACCATGAACTCTATCTGTTCATGCAGGCGGCCGGCTTGAGCAATGCCAACGCGCACGGCCTGCCCTCCTACCCCAGCAGCAGCCCGCGCAAGGAACTCGACTTCATTCTGCACAGTTCGCAAATCGAGGTGAATCGGTTCGAAATTCCCGACGTGCAGTTTTCCGACCACTTGCCCTTGATTTGCGACTTCACCATACACCAGCGCGCGCAACAGGCGGCTTGAGCGGTGCGCGCAGCCCTCTGAGGGTGCGCCGCGCCGACCGTCATCCACCGTGCCGCCGTCCGCCAATGTTACCTATTACAATGTGACCTATTACAGAGATGCCCCGCCGCCCGCGTGGTAGCATTCGCATCCAAAATCATGGGGTTGTCATTGAAGGCGCCGGTAATTTCTCGATGGACGACAGACCGCTCGATCTCGCACTACTGAAGACTTTTTCGCCCCTCGACGGATTGAAGGCAGAAAACCTGCATGCGCTTGCGCGCAAGACGCAGATCCTCCAACTGGGTGCGGGCCGGGTGCTGTTCAAGCAGGGAGACACCGACAAACGGACCTTCTACCTGGTGGCCGGCAACCTCGAGTTGCGCGCCGACGACAAGCTCATCGGCACGGTACGCGCCGGCAGTGCCGAAGCGCGGGCAGCGCTAGCTCCCGCTTTACCGCGAAAGTACACGGCCCGTGCGGCCAACGATCTCGAATACATCATGATCGACAGCGATCTGCTCGATGTGCTGTTGACCTGGGACCAAACGGGCCAGTACGAGGTGGCGGAGCTGCGCGGCGACGGGCTGGACGTGACCGGCGACTGGATGACGACGCTTTTGCAAACCAAGGCGTTTCACCGCATTCCGCCCGCGAACATCCAGGCCATATTCATGCGTATGCAGCGCATCAATTACCGCGCTCGCGATATCGTCATCAAACAAGGCACGGAGGGCGACTACTTCTACGTCGTGGTCGCCGGCAAGTGCGTAGTGACGCGCGAAACTCCCTTGAACAAAGAGGGTATCAAGCTTGCCGAGTTGGGCCCCGGCGACAGCTTCGGCGAGGAAGCCTTGATCGCCGAGGCCAAGCGCAACGCCACGATCACCATGGCAACCGACGGTACGTTGATGCGGCTTGGAAAAGCCGACTTCCAGACCCTGCTGAACGAGCCCCTGCTCCAATGGGTGGACTATGAAGCCGCGCGGGGGATCATCGACCAGGGCGGCAAGTGGCTCGACGTGCGACTGCCGAGTGAATTCCAGAATTTTCGCATCGACGATGCAGTCAATATTCCGTTATATTTCATCCGACTGAAGCTGAATGC
>JALYHU010000263.1 GCA_030776345.1 Pseudomonadota bacterium
TCCTGACTGTGCGAAATCGGTACGATGCCGCGGCGGCTGACGAGGCCCACGGTGGGCTTCAAACCGACGATGCCATTGATGGATGCGGGACTCACGATGGAGCCGTTGGTCTCGCTGCCCACGGCCAGCGCGCAGAGGTTGGCGGCCACCGCAACCGCGGATCCCGAACTCGAACCGGAGGGGGACCGATCGAGCGCATAGGGGTTGCGGGTTTGGCCGCCGCGACCGCTCCAGCCGCTCGAGGAATGAGTGGAGCGGAAGTTTGCCCACTCGCTCAAATTGGTTTTGCCCATTATCACGGCGCCTGCGGCGCGTAAGCGCGCCACCAGCGGTGCATCCTCGGGAGCGTACCACCCCTCGAGGGCCAGCGATCCGGCGGTGGTCATCATGCGATCCGCCGTTTCCACGTTGTCCTTGATCAGGATCGGTATGCCGTGCAGCGGTCCGCGCGGCCCTTTCGAGCGGCGCTCGCGATCGAGATCGGCTGCGATGTCGAGGGCGCGAGGATTGATCTCGAGTACCGCACGCAGCGCCGGACCCCGGCGGTCGAGCGCTTCGATGCGATCCAAATACAGTTGGGTAAGGCGCCGCGACGTCAAACGGCCCGCGGTGAAGGCTGTGTCGATGTCGGCAAGCGTGAGCTCGTCGAGAGCGGGGCTTGGCTTCGCGGCGAAAGCTGCACTGGGCTTCGCGGCCAGAGCCGTTTCGGTCAGCGCCAACGCGGCCGCCGTGCCGGAGAGAAAAATGCGACGATCCATGTCGCGAGACTAGCAAAAAGCCCCCAAACACGTTGGTGTTTGGGGGCCGCTCGACAGGAGCTGCGTGTCGCCTAGGCGATGGCGGTCAAGATGCTGCGCGATACCGCCGCATCAAAAGCCACCCACGATCTTCAACGTGACCCGGCGATTCTGCAGACGTCCGTCGGACGTCTTGTTGTCCGCTATCGGGCGATCTTTGCCATACCCTTTCGCGGTCATGGTGTTGGTTACGCCATGTTCACGCAGATAGCGCATGACGGTCTCAGCGCGAGCCTGCGATAGGGCCAGGTTCTTGCTTGCGCTGCCGACACTGTCGGTGTGCCCATCGACCTCGATGACCAATGTCGGGTTCTTCTTCAAGCTTTGCACCGCATAGCTCAACACGAAGTCCGACGTCGGAATGAGATCCGCCGAGCCGGTGGCGAAGTTGACGCCCTGCAGTTTGATCTCATCTTTGATGGGGCAACCCACCGCATCGACCGGCGTGCCCTTCGGTGTATCGGGACACTGATCGATGGAGTCCGGCACGCCGTCGCCGTCGCTATCGACCGGCCCGGCAGGAGGCGGCGGCGGCGGCGGCGGCGCCTGAACTTCGACGATCTTGGGTTCGGGCGGCGGCGGCGGCGGGGGCTCCGGTGCGCCGAACATCATCTGCACACCGACGCCGAAAATGAGGTCGGAGGGATCCTTCGGCCCATACAGACCGGCGTTGGCAAATTCCAGCCGATACTTCGCTTCGGTGCGCAGCTGCACGCGAGTGGAGCCGGTTTGGCTCCCGAGTCCCGTCAGCAGTCCGACACCCGCTTCCGCGAGAGACGTGTGGAACGTGTGCGGGGCCTTGGTCAGGGTGTCATCCATTTCACCGGCGCCTACGAGTACATAGGGACGGAAGCTGGAATCGGGGAAGAACTTTTTGATGACATCGACCGAATAGCCCGTCAGGCGCTGATCGGCGGTCAATCCGCTGATGCTGAAATTGGCGCGATTGACGTCGGCTTCCACGGCGAAACCATGAAGCAGGTTGAAGCCCAGGCCGATTTGTCCACCGAAGTTGTCCTTGGAGATGCGCTCTTGGTCCAGAAGATGGTATTGCAGCATCGGACTGATATAGAAGGCGCCGGTGTCGTCCGTCGCGTAAGCGGTGTTGCCGGCAATACCGGCCGCTGCGACGACACCCAAATACATTACTCGCTTCATGAAATTGACTCCACGTGATTGGCGAAAAAACAACAAGCCACGCACTGCGTTGGCGCACGGGACCACCGTGATTGAGACCGAAAGCTGCCAGGCGGGGGTCCCTGGTCAACTCATGTTGCATTAAAGCAACGAGAGGATGGATTGTCTGTAGGAGTAGCGCGTCAGCCTCTGTAAGGGATGGCCTAGCACTTTACGCTGCCGGCGCTACACTTCCCGCCCCTGCATGACTGCCGCGAATGCCGAAACTCATATTGGTCTCCTGCATTGTTGTGTTCGCTGCCACCTCCCGCGCGGCGGTGCCGCTGTACGATTACGAAATCGTGCATACCTATCCCCATGATCCATCGGCTTTCACCGAAGGGCTTTTTTATCTGGACGGCTTTTTGTACGAAAGCACGGGCATCGAGCATCGGTCGACCATTCGCAAAGTGAAAATCGAAACCGGAGCGGTGGTGCAGAAACTCGATATTCCGCCGCAGTACTTCGGCGAAGGGATCGTGAATTGGCAAGGGCACCTCGTCAGCCTCACCTGGAAGTCCCATCTCGGATTCGTGTTCGATCTTGCGACCTTCAAGCTGCAAAAGCGATTCGAGTACGAGGGGGAGGGCTGGGCGCTGACTCAGGACGGCAAGCAGCTCATCATGAGCGATGGCACGGCGCAGCTGAGATTCCTAAATCCCCAGACGCTGCGGGAGACGAACCGCATTCAGGTGAGTTTCGAAGGCAAACCCGTCCGGAACGTGAATGAATTGGAATGGATCAAGGGAGAAATCTACGCCAACCTGTGGCAGACCAATTGGATCGCCCGCATCGATCCGAAGAACGGCAACATCGTCGGCCTCGTCGATCTTGCGGGGCTTCTGAGTCCGGAGGAGCACGTGGAGGGACCGGACGGGGTGCTCAACGGCATCGCCTACGATGCCCGGGGCGACCGGTTGTTCGTCACCGGCAAGAACTGGCCCAAGCTGTTCGAGATTCGACTGCGCAAGCGCGGCGAGGCGGGACGTTAGCGGGTTGCCGGCGGGGGAGCGCTCGGTTGGCCGCCCCCCGGCTGGCCGTCCCCCCCATCTGCGGGGTCGTCGCTCTCGTAGCTCACCAAGCCGGCGAATTCGAAGGTACTGACGAGCACAACTTCATTGCCCCGCACCGCGTGTGCGGGCTGCGTACAGAAGCCGCGCGCTTCCACCCGGAACATATGGTCGGGCTGCAACGGTTGCTGCGAGAGTGAATCCACGGTGCAGCGAGAATCGCCGAGCGTGCCGAATATCTTGTCGGTGCCTTGCACGATGATGGTGAGATTGGTTGCGGCCGCGCGCGCCGGCTGCCCTTCGCGAATTCCAGTGAGTCCGAAAACGAATAATAGATCCGGCTTGCTGTGGGAGTCGCGCTGGAAGCTCAAGCGAACGCCGGGCGGCGCGCTTTTGGATTCGCCCTGGCATCGCGTGCCGCTGTTCGGCCAATCGATCTTGGCATCGATGGCGCCCGCAATCCGGGCGCGCAGATAGCCGTCGCCGGACGGGAGACAGCCAGCGGCCGCCAATTGGGCTGGCGCCGCGGTTCGGGCCGGCGTTGGCGATCCGAGCGGCGCTGCGCCTCCCCGGCGCTCGGCGGCGCCCGCGACGGCTGCGTAGACCGCCACGCAGGTCAGCAACGCAACCCACCATGCCCTCGCCGGCGCATGGCTTCGCGGCAGGGATCCATCGCTGCGGATAATCGGTATCATCTTGGCCATGTTGCCATGTGAACGACGAGTATGCTGATCCTCGCGCGGCTGCTCCTGTTTGCTTTCACGGCATGGGCGGCGTCGTGTTCTCTGTTCGCGCCGAAATTCGCGCGACCGACCGTGACGGTCAGCGGCGTCGAAATGGCCGGCGGCAACGTCCTGCAGCAGAATTTCTTGATCAGATTTAATGTCCAGAATCCGAACGATCGCGCCCTGCCCGTGACCGGTCTCCATGCTGAACTGAACGTACTCGGAGAGCGGGTCGCGAGCGGCGTGAGCAATCGCGGCTTCGTGGTACCCGCTCACGGCGAGAGCCAGTTCGACATGAGCGTCACGGCCAACCTGGTGCTGGCGCTGTTGAAGCTCAGCCAAAAGACCGATAGGTATTCCGGGTCGATCGACTACGATCTGACGGGCGCAGCCAGCATCGACTTGCCTTTCATGCACGATTTGCCGTTCCATCAGAGCGGCTCGTTTTCGTTGCGCGGGCCCCCATAACCGCCGCCCACGCGTTCCCCGTCGATCCAGTAACCCATTGTAATAACAAGATTTTATTTTATGTAGATGGGTGGATTGGACGGGCCTCTGGTAAGCTGAGCGGCTGGATAACAGGGCGTTGCCGAACGCCGCCGGTCTCAAGGTAGCTTCATGCCACTCTCACCGTACGAACAACTGGAACAAGAGTTTCGCCGCCTGCATGCGTTCCGCGGCGCCCTCTCGTTGCTGCGCTGGGACGCGGCGGTGATGATGCCGCGCGGCAGCGCCGACGTGCGCGGCGAGCAGCTCGCGGCACTGGAAACCGAACACCATGCGCTGCTCACCACGCCCAAGGTGGCGCGGCTGCTCGAGCGAGCCGAAGCCGGTTCCTCGCAATTGGAGGATTGGCCCCTCGCCAACTTGCGCGAGATGCGGCGCCAACGCGACCATGCCATAGCGACGCCGCCATCCTTGATCGCGCGCTTGGCCAAAGCCACCGCCAGGGCCGAGGTCTTTTGGGTGGAGGCGCGCAAGGCCAACGACTTCAAGATTTTTGCCCCGCACCTGGAAGAAGTCGTGCGCTTGGTGCGCGACAAGGCGGCTTTGCTGGGCCAGGCCCGGGGTCTCGCGCCCTACGACGCGCTGGTGGACGGATTTACGCCGGGCATTTCGACGGCGGACATCGATACCATCTTCAAGGCGCTGTCGCGCAAATTGCCCGGCCTCATCAACGCGGCCATCGAAGTGCAGGCCGATCGAGCGCCCATCCCGCTGGTGGGAAAATTCAGCGTGTCCCGGCAGCGTTCGCTGTCCGTCGAGGTGCTCAAGGCCTTGGGATTTCCGTTCGATCGCGGCCGCCTCGATGAAAGCGAACATCCCTTCACCGAAGGCGTCCCGGGCGACATCCGAGTAACGACGCGCTTCGATACGAACGAACCGTTTTCGGGATTGCTGGGCGCGGTGCATGAGACCGGCCATGCCATGTACGACCTGGGCCTGCCGCTGAAGTGGCGCGATCAACCCGTGGGCCGCGACCGTGGCTTGGCGCTCGAGGAGAGCCAGTCGCTGCTGTTCGAAATGAACCTGTGCCGCAGCCGTTCTTTCGTCAAATACGCGAAGCCGCTGCTGGAAAAATATCTGCAGGTGAGCGGCCCGGAATGGAGCGAGGACAATCTCTACCGGCATCTGAGCCGCGTGAAGCGCAGTCTGATCCGCATGGATGCCGATGAGCTCACCTACCCGGCGCACATCATGCTGCGCTACGAGCTCGAAAAGAAAATTCTCGAAGGCGCGTTGCCGGTGGCGGACCTGCCCGACGCCTGGAACGCCAATCTGGAGCAGCGGCTGAATATTCGGCCCACCAACGATGTCGACGGATGCCTGCAGGACATCCATTGGGCGGTTGGACACTTCGGCTATTTTCCGTCCTATGCATTGGGTGCCGTCATCGCCGGTCAGTTGAACGAGGCCTTGCGTTCCGAACGGCCGGCGCTGGACGCAGAGATCGCGGCTGGCCAGTTCGGCGGCGTCATGGAGTGGTTGCGCGATAACGTACACGGCGTCGGCGCCCGTCTGCCGATACAGGAACTCATGCAGCAGGCGACGGGAAAGCCGCTGACGGCGGCCGCTTATCTGCGCTATTTGGAAGCCAAGTACTTGGAAGCGCCCTAAAGGCCGGATATGAGCACCGCAGCCCCCCAGGTCGACTCCGCCACCCGCCATTCGAACAATTTCAAAAAGCTGCAAGCGCAGCTGCGGGGATTGGTAGGCAAGGCCATCGGCGACTTCGGCATGATCGCCGACGGCGACCGAGTGATGGTGTGCGTGTCAGGCGGAAAAGATTCGTACACGCTGCTCGACATCCTGGTGAGTCTGCAGCGCAGCGCCCCCATTCGCTTCGAACTCATTGCAGTGAACCTCGACCAGAAGCAGCCGGGGTTTCCGGCCGAGGTTCTGCCTCGTTATTTGACCGGACTGGGCGTGCCCTTTCACATCATCGAACAGAACACGTATTCGGTGGTGAAGCGCGTCATTCCCGACGGCAAGACCATGTGCGGTCTGTGCTCGCGCATGCGGCGCGGCGCGTTGTATCGCTATGCCGCCGAGAACGGCATCACCAAGATTGCATTGGGGCATCATCGCGACGATATCGTCGAAACGCTGTTTCTCAACATGTTCTTCGGCGGCCGGCTCAAGGCCATGCCGCCGAAGCTGCTCAGCGAGGACCGGCGCCACATCGTGATTCGGCCGCTGGCATACGTCACGGAGCGCGCGATTGCGCGCTACGCGGCGGCGCGCGAGTTTCCCATCATCCCCTGCACGCTTTGCGGTTCGCAAGCGAATATGCAACGGGTGCTGGTGAAGAACATGCTGCGCGATTGGGACGAGAAATTCCCGGGCCGGGGGGAATCCATCTTCTCGAGCATCTGCAACGCATCGGCGTCGCAGCTCGCCGATCCGGCGCTGTTCGATTTCGCCGGATTGGAGGCGCTCCGCAAGGAGACGCTCCGTATGGAGGCGCTCCGCAAGGAGACGCTGCCGTAATGCCGCCCTCGAGCACCGCTGCCCCCCATTCTCGTCCCGCGAGGCGGCGGCGGCATGTGTGGGAAACGCTGTCCGACGAGCAATTGCTTTCCCTGCGATTCCGCGATTTGAAGCTCACCATCGAGGGTACCGATCTCCAGGAGGCCATCGCACGTTTGTACCGGGAGTTATCGTCGCGAGGTATCCATTACAGGCCGCATTGTTGGCTGGCAGAGGAGTGGTTTTCACCGGATGGAATTCCGGGAATTGCGATCCCGTTCTATCTGGCACACCGGCGCTTGATGAGCATCGAGCGCCGCTTCATGCGCGAGGCCGAAGGCGGCAACCGAAATTGGCTGATGCGCATTCTGCGCCACGAGGCAGGCCATGCCATCGACACGGCATACCGCCTCCGGCGTCGGCGTGACTGGCGAGATGTATTCGGCCCCGCCTCGCTCCCATACCCGGACACCTACCGCCCGCGGCCGGGCAGCCGCCGCTTCGTACAGCACCTGGGTGCCTGGTATGCGCAGGCCCACCCGACGGAGGATTTCGCCGAGACATTTGCGGTCTGGCTGAAGCCCAACTCGGCGTGGCGCCGGGAGTATTCGGGCTGGCCGGCGTATGCCAAGCTCGAATACATCGACGAGCTGGCCGCCGAGATCGGCGATACGAAACCGCCCGTCATCGATCGTACGACCATCGAGGACATCTCGGATGGGGATCGCACGCTGCGCCAGCACTACGAGCACAAGCTGGCGCGCTATCGGATGCCGCGCCGCTCCGGGGCCGACGAATTGCTGCTCAAGGTGTTCACGTCGGCACCGCGGCGCAAATCAGCTCCCAAGGCGGCCAGCGTGCTGCGCGAATTGCGCAATCCGCTGCGCCATCAATTCGCGCGTACGGGGGCATTCAGCGAATATCTGGTCCTGCAGGTGCTGCGGTTGATGATCGAGCGCTGTGAATGCCTGGGCCTGTACGTGCGAGGATCACGGCGGCAGCTCAAGCCGCAGCTTAACTGGGTGATCGCGCGGCTTGCGGAGTCGTACGAAGAGCGGCAACTACCGAGAGTGGCGCTGTGAAGCAACTGCGGGCGCTGGTCTTGGTGCACTCTACCCTTGTCCCACCCGAGTCGCTGGCGGGCGCCACCGAGAAGGAGATCGACGAATGGCGCACCGAGTACGACGTCATCACGCATCTCAAAGCGGCCGGCCACGAAGTGCTGCCGCTGGGGCTGTCGGACAGCTTGTCGGAACTGCGCCGCGCCATCAGCGATTGGAAACCCGACATCGTATTCAACCTGCTCGAGGAATTCGACGGCATCGTGACCTACGATCAACATGTCGTGGCGTTTCTCGAACTCATGCGCCAACCCTACACCGGCTGCAATCCACGCGGCATGCTGTTGTCCCGAGACAAAGTGCTATCGAAGCAGCTCTTGTCCTATCACCGCATTCCGACGCCGCAATTCATGGTCTTTGCCCGCGGCAAGAAGCCGCGCATCCCCAGAAAACTGCGATTCCCCATGTTCGTCAAATCCTCGACCGAGGATGCTTCCCTCGGCATCGCGCATGCCTCGGTGGTAGCCGACGAGAAACAATTGGTGGAGCGCGTTGCATTCATTCACGAACAGACTCACTCCGATGCCTTGGTCGAGGAATACATCGAGGGCCGGGAACTGTACGTGGGGGTGATCGGCAACGATCGCCTGAAAGTGCTGCCGGTGTGGGAAATGACATTCGGAACGCTGCCGGAGGGGTTACCGGCCATCGCGACCCGTAAGGTGAAGTGGGATAAAGGGTATCAGGAGAAATACGGCATCACCACGGCGGCGGCTGCGAATTTGCCCGAGGGCACCGTGGCGCGGCTCGAACAACTGTCGAAGAGAATCTTTCGCGCATTGCATTTGACGGGCTATGCGCGCATGGACTTTCGATTGCGGGCCGATGGTGCGTTGTACGTGCTGGAGGCCAACGCGAATCCTAACATTTCCATGGCGGAAGACTTTTCACAGTCGGCGCTCACGGCCGGCATGCGTTACCGCGACGTGTTGAATCGCATCGTCCAGCTGGGTACCAACTATCCGGCGGCGTGGCGCGGCATCGAGTCGTGAATTCGGGCGATCCGTCCTGAAAGGCTAAGCGTTCATGACTGCCGCGATGAAGGCGGCGGTTGCGTCATCGATCCGACCGAAGCGTACGCCGACGCGAAACCGAGTGCTCTCCATCGTGACGCAATAGCGGACTTCCGCGGGAATACGGAACGTGTTGGACGATCCGAACGCCGCGAACTCCAGCTCGATCAAGCATGCCTGGCCTTGCGCCACTTCGAAGGGCAGGGTGATGCTGGCGCCTCCGACGGAAAGATCCACGGTGTGTACTTCCAGCAGGGCAGATTCATCCGGCACCGTGATCGTTGCCCGCACCTCGATGGAGCGACGTACCGAAGTGCGGCGATCCTGCGGGGTCGAAACGCTTCGCAGCGTGGAGAATGGGGCCAGGTCGCTCGCCTGGAGTTCGTGAGCCTCGAGTAAATTGGCGCCGATTCGACTCATGCGATCTCCCTAGGCTGTGGCTCGCCTCCTGCGGATTCTAGTCGATTCACTCGGCGCCGAACCGTCGCAACTGTGATCCACGTCGCGAATAGCCCGAAGAGTCTGCGCTTCAGCGGCTACGCGAGTGGCGCCGTGGGCGAACGCGGGTCATTGGCCGGTCCACCGGTCGAGCCACCCGATGACCGTGTCATACCATTGGACGCTGTCGGAGGGCTTCAAGACCCAGTGGTTCTCCTCCGGGAAATACAACAGTTCGCTCGGGATTCCGCGCCGTTGCAGTGCCGTGTAGGCGCCAAGCCCTTGAGCGTAAGGCACGCGATAGTCGAGTTGTCCGTGAATCACCAAGGTCGGAGTCTTCCAGCGATTGACATAATCGATGGGATTGTGTTTCGAATAGCTCGCAGGGTTGGCATATTCCGGGCCGTTGTTCTCCCATTCCGGAAACCAAAGTTCTTCGGTGGAATAGTACATGGTGCGATTGTCGAACACCCCGTCATGCGTGACGAGGCATTTGAATCGGTCGGGCCATTGACCGGCTATCCAATTCATCATGTAGCCGCCGTACGAGCCGCCGAGCGCGCAGACACGCTCGCCGTCCATCCAAGGGTATCGGGTCAGTACCGCGGCCAGCCCACGTTGCAAATCCTCGAGCGGCTTGCCGCCCCAGTCCCCGCTGATGGAATCGGTGAACGCCTGTCCGTAGCCGGTCGAGCCGTGAAAATCGATCATGACCACCGCGTAGCCCGCGCCCGCAAGGCTTTGGGCATTCCAGCGCCAATGCCAGAGGTTGGCCAAGCTTCCCTGAGGGCCGCCATGCACCACGAATGCGACCGGATATCTTCGTTCGCGGTTGAAATCCACGGGCTTCACGACATAGCCGAAGACGTTGTCGCCGTTCGAACCGGGGAAGTTGAATTGCTCGTAATCGCTCAGCTTGCGATGCGCGAGAATCGCTTGATTGAGATGGGTGAGTTCGAGAGTCTTGCCGCCGGCAAAGCCCACGGCGTACAAGTCCGCCGGCTTGGCAAGCGTACTCCGGGCATACACGATCTGCCGCGGTCCGACGTCGAAGCCTTCGACCTCGCCTTCCCCGGTGATCGCAGATGCCAGACCGGTCACGGCGTCGATGGCCCATAGCGGGTGCTGTCCCAGGTGGTCGGTGGTGGCAAACAATGTCTTGCCGTCACGGGACCAGGCAAACTCCGAGATCGACCGATCCCACTTCTGGGTGAGCGGCCGCTTGATGCCCGACTTCATGTCCAGCAGAACCAGATGGAAGCGGTCTGCCTCGAAGCCGGGCCTTTCCGTGGCCACATAGGCGAGCTGCGATCCGTCCGGCGAGAAGGCGGGGCGACCGTCCCAGGCTGGATTGTCGGCGGTCAAGTTTCGCGGCTCTCCGCCGCCGGCGGCGACTTCGTAGATATCGAAGTTGGTGGACCAGGATTCACCGATCGGTATGGCCCGCACGGCGAACGCCACGTGCTCGCCATCGGGGCTGAATGCGTAGTCTTCGCGGCCACCGAAGGGTTTGCCGGGCACGTCGCCGTCGATGCCGCTCAAGTTGAGGGGCGTGCCTTTGGCGGCGCCGGACGCGTCGAGCGGGATGGCGAACAGCTGCGAGCGGCGCCCGTCGCTCCAGGTGTCCCAGTGCCGCACGAAGAGCTTGTCGTACAACTTGCCGTGCGCGGGCGCGTGGACGGCGGCATCCAGCCGCTGTTTCGTGCACGCGAGATCCGCACAGTCGAGGAAAACTTCCATGCTCACGAGCACCCGGTCCGTCTTCGGCGAGATCCGAAAGCTGCCCACATCGAGCGGCAGATCGGTTACTTGCCGGGCATCGCCCCGCGGGGCGTCACTGCGCGGGGCATCACTGCGCCATACCTGGTTCGATCCGCTGCGGTTCGAGAGGTAGTAAAGATAACGGCCGTCCGCGCTCCACTCGGTAGAGCTCGAATTGGCGGCGATGTCGGTGAGGCGCACGGCCGACGCGTCATGTTTGCGCACGTCCAGCACCCATATCGCGGTACGGGCCTTGTTCGCGTCCATATCCGTCGTGCGCAAGGTATACGCGACGCGCTTGCCGTCCGGGGACACTGCGAGCTCGGAAATGCGCTCGAGACGGACCAAGTCTTGGACGCTGAACGGTCGCGCAGCCTCCGCCGCGGCAGGGACGCCCGATGCGGCATGAGCGCTGCAAGCGCCGCCCAACACGACATCCGTCGCGGTAAACACCAGAGCTGCAAAAAAACGACCGACATTCATCTTGAGTCCCTCACGAAAGTGCCGCATCGTCGCACCACTTCGACGCTTGCGGAAAGTTTTCAGCACCAAGTGCGTGCGAATGCAGGTTAGCAGTCCATGGCCTCGATTGCTGATTGAAAAAAGCGTGAATTATGAGTGCTTTTCCTACTTCACTTGGCTGCCCAAGTGTCGATAGGATGCGGTAGGCCTCAAGAGGACGCAAAGCATGCAAGCTATGTCTGCGGGATCGCTGGTAGCCGTGAGTTCGCTGCGCGAGTTCTTTCGCGACGCATTTCATGCCGCGAGCGAACATCAACGCCTCGACATCGACGAACAAGCGGAGCAGTACGTCGTCAACCTGCTCACCATGTTCTCGCGCGCGGACGCGCTGTATGAGCGAACCCCCGAAGGGCTGCGCATCAAGCCGCTGGCGCACATGCTGGCCGAATCTCTCGAGGCGCCGACGGCGAGTGCCCGGCAGCGGGCTCTGCAGCGACTGGGCGACGTATCTTTGTTCGTGGCGGGATTCTTCGCGCGAAGTTTTGCGCGCAAATTGATCGACATCGACTATCACATCGCGATGGGGGGGAATGCCTACAGCGCGCTGGCGGATACCATGCAGCGCTCTCTGTCCGGGCGATGCGTCGCGGCCGTCTACGTTCAACTGGCGCAGAAGTTCCAGCGCCTGGTCGATGCGCTCAATGAGGTGAGCGAGATGTCCTATCAGCATACCGATGCCGACATCCTGCGTCTCTACGAGGTGTGGATGAAGACGGGGAGCCCCCGCGCCCACGGCTTGCTGAACAAGCTCGGCGTGCAGCCCGTCAAACAGGGCGGCTACCGGCGCGAGCACTAGGGCTGCCCGTGAGCACCGTGTTACGCGGGATGCAGTCGCTTCTCGGGCGCTTGTACGATGTAGACGTCCGGTACGATGTTGCCGACTTCCTGGTCACCGATCGTCGCGCGCTGCGCCACATCACACCTGAAAACGACACGCGCACTTTGGATGAGGAATTGCTGGTGGCCGAGACCGTCGACGGTGCCGGCGTGGCGCTCTATCTCGACCCGGGCTTGTTGAAACGGCTGGAGAGCGCCGATCCCTTGGGGGCGCTGAGCGAAAGCAACATTGCCGACTATTGCACGGCGCTCGAAGGGGTCAGCCATTTCGTCTACACCACGTGGCGTCTCGACCGCGACGCCTCGGTGTCGCTGCTCGAACTGGAGACGCAAGCCGAAGTGGACAAGTATGCTGCGACGGTGTTTCTCATCGCCCATCAGCAAGGCGGCACCTACCCGGTCCAGGTGCATCCTCGCCTGTTCGACCGCGTGAGCTTCGATGCGCGGCTCGAACCTGAACAATATCATCGCTACCGAACGGCGCATCGCTGCGCAGCCCGGTATTGCCGTGCATTGGAACGGCGTTTCGTGCAGCGCGGAGAAGCGCGCATCGAGGCGCTGGTGCGGGAACTGCGTAAGTTCTACCGCCTGGGATCGACCGCGAAGTTGCGGCACGCGTTGGCCTAGGAGCCTAGCGGACGACCGGGACACGCGGGACTGTCTCCCTCCGCAGACAGCCGCATGCGCCAACTACGCCGCGCCCTGCAGCGGCACTCAATGCGTGATGTAGGTCACACTCCGGTGTGCATGGTGTCAAGCAGACTGCCCGCGTCGAACACTAATGCCGCATCGGGGTCCCATGCTTGAACATCATCAGCCGCTGAGCCGCGGCGTATCGCCGGCCAATTCAAACGGCGCGCACGCAGCCTGTCGACCCATCCGCGGGCGCGCCACGGTTACCGCGTTGCTCGCCCTGGTCGTCCTTTCCCTGGGGGCCTGCGGCTCCGGCACGTCCGTCTCCAGCAACAGCGCCTCGGGCAGCAGCACGTCGGGCGGCACCTCCAGCGGTTCGGGCGGCACCTCCAGCGGTTCGGGCGGCAGCGGCGGTTCGGGCGCCACCAGCGGCCCCGGTACTCCCGGCACGCCCGTCAAAGCGGATCAGTCAGCGGGCGTTGCGACCCTGCTGCTCAATATCTCCGGCACTTCGCAAGGCGTGAACTACGATTACGTCAACGTCGCCGGCAAGGCGAGCCTGGGGGGCAAGCTGATCGTGAACTTCATCAACTCGTTCGCGCCGACCTCCGGTCAGAAATTCGTGCTCGTCAATGCTGCAGGCGGGATCAGCGGGGACTTCGCATCCGTCGTGACCAATGGCGTCAACGTCACGTCGGGCAAGGATGCGACCACTTACTACATTACGGTGAATTGAATGACTTCACGTTCGATGGTTTTTCTCCGGGGCTTGTGCACCCGCGTATGCCGCTTCGCCATCCCCACGGCGCCGCACATTGGACTCCTGGGCGCGGCGCTGGTCATCGCGCAGCCCACGGCCGCGCAGGTCGTTGGCGGTACGGCCGCCAGCCCCGTCGATATCACCGCCCAGGTGTTGAGCAATTCGAATATACAGCTGGGCGGCGGCAGCTTCATCGTGACCGTGCCGGTCGCGGGATCCGCGGGAACCACGCCGGCCAATGCGGTGACGGGACTGTCGGCGAAACTGGTGGACTACGGGTCTGGCCACTACGTCGGTGCGACGGCGCCCACCATCAACTACACGGGCGTCATTTCGGGTACCGGCGTGCTGACGGTGAGCAATGCGACGAACGCCACCAGCAACCCGGGAAACGATCCAACGGCAAAACCGACATTCGACGGCGGTGTGCTGTTGTTCACGCAGCCCCAGACCTTTACCAATCCCGGCGCCGTGAGCCTCATCATTTCGCCGAATACCACTGTCGCGTTCGACCAAGGCGGCCGGCTGGACTCATCGGGTAGCCTCTCCCCTCAGGTGACGAATAACGGCTATCTGTACAGCTGGGCCGTCGGCAACCAGACTTCATGGTGCAATATCGCCCCCACCCTCAGCGGCGCCGGTGTCGCAACGTTCGAGAACGGCAACATTCTCGAGAATGGGTGCAGTTTCTCGGGCTTCGTTTATGACATGAACGGCACTCACCTGCGTCAACAGGGCAAGTTTCCCGACCCGGCGACCAAAATCGCCCAGACGAACATCTTCGTATTCGAGACTCAAGGGCCGAATTATTTGACCAACCAAGCGGGAATCACCTTCCAAAGCATTTACGAAGGCAACTACTATTCGTTCGGTGTCGATACACAGATCACCGGCAAAGGCATCCAGGTTTTCACGGGATTGGAGCTGTCCTCGAACGGCAGCACGAAAAAGGATTTTTTGCCGCCCGAACAATCGCGCCTCTTCGATCACTTCAATGAATTCGGCGGCCGGGGCGCAGTCTT
>JALYHU010000264.1 GCA_030776345.1 Pseudomonadota bacterium
GCGGCCGCAGCCGCGCTGGTCGAACACAATGATGCGATAGTGATGCGGATCGAAGAATTGCCGTGCACGCCTGTCGGAGCCTGCGCCCGGCCCGCCGTGCAAGAACAGCGCCGCTTTGCCGGCCGGATTACCGCACTCCTCGTAGTAGATTTCGTGGACTTCGGATACCCGCAGATACCCTCTGGAATAAGGTTCGATGGCCGGATACAGTTCGCGGCGCTGAGTCGTGGGCGCTGCGTTTCCCGTCGCGCTGCGTGAGGAAATCGCGGAGCGTGCCGCGGCCCGAGGCAAGCCGGTGGGCCGCTTCGCGGCAGCTGCTGCGGCTTTTGCCGGCAGCGCCGCCCGCTTGGACTTGGCGGCCGGGCGCCGCGGGATGGTGCGCTGCGGTTTGGGCAGCGCGCTCTTTTTCTTCCTCATCGCCTCTTCCTCTCCTCGTAGCCTATGGGCGTTGCACCAGCGGCCCCAGCGGTCTGCCCCCGAGCAGGTGTAGGTGCAGGTGGTAGACCTCTTGGCCGCTGTCCGGGTTGCAGTTCATGACCAGTCGGTAGCCGCTTTGGGCGATGCCCTGCTGCCGCGCGATATCACGGGCGACGATGACCATATGCCCTATCAGCGATTCGTCGCCATCTTCGATGTCATCGGTGGTTGGAATGACCTTGTTCGGCACGATCAGTATATGTACCGGTGCGGCGGGTCGAATGTCCAGAAAAGCGATCACGCGCGGGTCCCGGTAAACGACGGTAGCCGGCAGCTCGCCGGCGATTATTTTTTCAAAAAGCGTAGGCATTTCATATGCCTCGGTGGCTGGGGGAGTGCAAGATTAGCAGGAAGATCGGCGCTGCGGCGCCCCTACGTGACCCACTCCCGCGTCCGGGAATAGTAATGGGAACGATTCTCATGTAGAATTGCATCCATGGAAATGGCACATGGCAGCGTTGTTTTGAGGTCGGCGCATGACGACCGTACGGTAGGCGCCGGCGTGCCGCTGGCCGCCGCGGAATCGGCCGGTCTGCGGCTCGCGGATCTCGCCACCGGGGCGGAGGCCCGGGTGGTGGGGGTATCGGCTTCGACCGGCGCGACGCTGGATTTGGGGCGGCGCCTCGCGGAACTTGGTTTCCTGCCGGGTGAAAAGCTCAGGATCGTGGCGCGCGGTTTCATGGGACGCGAGCCCATCGCGGTGCGCATCGGAACCGGTACTTTTGCATTGCGTCTGTTCGAGGCCGCCTGCGTCCTCGTATGCCCGGAGCAGTCGCCGGTCCGCTGACGCCCATGGAGGCTGTGCCTGTCGTTCCGAGTCCGCTGGTCGCATTGGTCGGAAACCCCAATTGCGGCAAGACGGCACTTTTCAATGTGCTTACCGGCAGCCGCCAAAAGGTCGCAAATTACGCCGGCGTCACGGTGGAGCGCAAAGAGGGCTCGCTGCTGACGCCCTCCGGGCTGCGGGTACGCATCCTCGATCTGCCGGGCGCCTATAGTCTCGATCCCCTGACACCGGATGAACAGGTGACGGCCGATGTCCTCTTGGGGCGGCGCGCCGGAGAATCCTCGCCGGATCTCGTGGTCTGCGTCACCGATGCGACCAACCTGCGCCAGAACCTGCGGCTGGTATTGAGCCTGAAACGGTTGGGACTGCCCATGGTGGTCGCGCTCAACATGACGGACACCGCTCGCCGCAAGGGCATCATCATCGATTCCGACAAGCTGAGCCGGGAATTGGGCGTGCCCGTCGTCGAAACGGTCGGCGTCAAGGCGGGCGGGGCCGGGGCGCTCATTCAGGTGCTCGACACCGTGGCGGCGCCCCTGCAGCCGCACCGGGCGCCCGAATGGCGCACACCGGCCGCCGCGGACATTGCCCACGATCAGAACGAGGTGCGGCGCATTCTCGGCGTGGTGGGCGGGGATCGGCTGGACGGCGTCACGATCAGCGATCGGGTCGATGCGGTGGTATTGCATCCGCTGGCGGGTCCCCTGATCCTGGCGCTGATCCTATTCTTGGTATTTCAGGCCGTGTTCGCGTGGGCGCAAGTACCCATGGACGCGATCAAATCCGGCGTGAGCGTATTCGGCGAATGGATCGGCAATGCACTGCCGTCGAGTTTGCTCAAGGACTTGCTCATCAACGGGGTGCTGGCGGGCGTGGGCAGCGTGTTGGTGTTCCTGCCGCAGATCATCATTCTTTTTTTCTTCATCCTGGTGCTCGAAGATTCAGGCTACCTGCCGCGCGCCGCATTCCTGCTCGACCGAGTCATGGGCAGCGTGGGACTGTCGGGCCGGGCGTTCATTCCGTTATTGTCCAGCTTCGCCTGTGCGATTCCCGGCATCATGGCGACCCGCACCATCCAGAACCCCCGCGATCGACTGCGCACGATCATGATCGCTCCGTTGATGACGTGCTCTGCGCGCCTGCCGGTATACGCACTCATCATCGGTGCATTCATTCCGCGGCGGGCGGTGTGGGGCGGGCTGGAACTGCAGGGCTTGGTGCTCTTCGTGCTCTACGTCGCGGGAGTCGCGAGCGCCATGGGTGTCGCGTACGCGCTCAAGCGCAGCGGCACCGGTACTCGCTTCCAATCGTTGCTGCTCGAACTCCCCGCCTATCACTGGCCCAATCTGCGCAACTTGGGTATCGGCCTGTGGCAGCGTGTAGAAATATTCTTGAGCCGCGTCGGCACCATCATTCTGGCCCTGATGGTGATCCTGTGGGCCTTGAGTTCGTTCCCTGCGCCGCCGGCGGGCGCCGCGGGCCCAGCCATCCAGTACAGCCTTGCGGGTCATATCGGCGCGTGGCTTGCGGTCATTTTCGCGCCCATCGGCTTCAACTGGCAGATTTCGATTGCGCTGGTGCCGGGACTCGCGGCGCGCGAGGTTGCGGTTGGGGCCTTGGGAACGGTCTATGCGCTATCGGCGACGGGCGGCGACATGAGCGGTGCGCTGGCCCCGCTGATCGCGCAATCCTGGAGCCTTCCCACCGCGCTATCGCTGCTGGCGTGGTACGTATTCGCACCGCAATGCCTGTCGACGTTGGCGACCGTGAAGCGCGAAACCAACTCCTGGCGTTACCCCATCATCATGGCCGCCTATCTTTTCGGGCTGGCGTACGCGGGATCGTGGATCACCTACCGGGTCGCCCTCGCATTGACCCGCTAATCAGGAGTCGCCGTATGCACCGCGTTCTCGATGATTCTTTGGTGGGCATCGTGTTGCTCGCAAGCATGATCTATGCGGCTTTCGCGCTGGGACCGCGGACGTTGCGGCGCCATTTGCTGGCAGGTGCGGCGGCGCTGTTGCGCCTGCCGGCCAACTCGACCTTGCGCGCTCTCGCGGCACGCTTGGACGCGGCGGCCTCGATCAAGGCCAAGGGAACGTGCGGCGGCTGCGACAATTGCGGGCCGGAGCGGCCGCCGGCCGCGCCATCATCCGGGTCGGAATTTCGCATTCCGTTGTCCAAGGTCGGCAGGCGCGTGGACGCGCGGACCGATGTATCGCAGCCGGATCGCTAAGCGTCCGCGCGCTGCAGGCCGGCGGCGCTCAAATTCCTCTGAAGTTCGGCGCACGCTTGCCGCGAAACGCCAATATGCCCTCCGCAAAGTCCTGCGTGTCGGCAAGCTCCGCCTGCAGGACGGCTTCCAGCGCCAACTGCTCCGTGAGCGTGCCCGCGGGCTCCCGGTTGAACACGGCCTTGATGCGCGCATAGGCTTGCGTCGGACCGGCTGCCAGGCGGCGCGCGACCGCTTCAGCCTGGGGCATCAGCGCGTCGTCTTCGACGCACGCCCAAATGAGACCCCAGCGCTCGGCGTCCGCGGCCGACAGCGCGTCGCCGAGCAGGGCGAGCCCCTTGGTGCGTGCCGTGCCGATCAGGCGCGGCAAGAAAAATGTGCTGCCGAGATCGGGCATCAGACCGAGCTTGGGAGCGAACAATTGCAGAAAAGTCGCGGAGCGCGCAGCGAGCACGATATCTCCGAGGAGCGCAAGACTCATTCCGGCGCCGGCGGCTACGCCGTTGACCGCAACCACCAGCGGCACCTCGAGTTCGTGCCAGGCGCTCACCATTGGGTTGAAATGGTCCCTCAAGGCCGCGCCGATGTTCTCGCCGAGATCATCGCGCCCCAGATCCGCGCCTGAACTGAAACCCCCGCCCGCGCCGGTCAGTAACACGGCACGGATATCAGGATCGGCATCGATGGACGCGGCGGCGGCGCTCAGGTCGTCGATCAGCGGCAAATTCAGTGCATTGAGTTTGTCCGGCCGGTTGAGCGTGACCCGTGCTACGTGGTCGCGCCGCTCGATCAATAAAGTGTCGAAGTGCATAGGACCTCTGAGCGCTGCGGCGGCAGTCTCCGGGCGCAGCGGCTTCGATGGCGCCGGCATATGCCGTGCGGCCTTGCAGTATAATGGCACCGGTCCCGCCACCGATTGCTTTCCGGGCTCCCGAGTCAAATGCATGCCTGTGCCGACAATATTGCTCGATCGTTTGCGTCTGCCGGTCATCGGCGCGCCCATGTTCATCGTGTCGACCCCGGCCCTTGTGACGGCGCAGTGCAAGGCGGGAATCGTCGGATCGTTTCCCGCGCTGAACGCGCGGCCGGCTGCGCAGTTGGACGACTGGCTGGCGCAGATCAGCGAAGAACTCGCCGCCCACGCGAGCGCGAACCCGCATGCCAAAATTGCGCCCTTCGCCGTCAATCAGATCGTGCACGGGAGCAACGATCGGCTCGAGCATGACGTCCGTAGTTGTGTCAAATACCGCGTCCCCATCGTGATCACGAGCCTGCGGCCACCCGACGAGGTGGTGAGTGCCGTTCATGGTTACGGCGGAATCGTGTTTCACGACGTCATCAATTTGCGTCACGCCGAGAAGGCCGCCGCGCAGGGGGTGGACGGCATCATCGCCGTATGTGCCGGTGCGGGCGGGCACGCCGGGCTGCTCAGCCCATTCGCCTTGGTCAAACAAATCCGGGAAGTCTATGCCGGCACCATTATCTTGTCGGGGGCCATGAGTAGCGGTGCCGACGTGCTTGCGGCAGAGGCGCTGGGCGCCGACCTCGCGTATTTGGGAACGCGGTTCATCGCCACCACCGAGGCCAATGCCAGCCCCGACTATAAGCAGATGCTGATCGACAGCCGCGCCGAGGACATCGTCTATACGTCGTTGTTCAGCGGCATCCACGGCAATTACTTGCGCGGCAGCGTCGCGAATACCGGGATGGATCCTGACAGACTGCCGGATGCCGACAAGACGAAAATGAATTTCGGCGCAGGCGGCAGCGGCGAGCTCAAAGCGTGGAAGGACATATGGAGTGCGGGCCAGAGCGTCAGCGGCATCCATGAAATCGAGACGGTGGAGGCCGTGGTGGACCGGATGGCGAGCGAATACCACGCGGCGCGGGCGCGTATCCATTGCGGCTGAACTCAGAGCAACTGAGGCACGCGCTGGGACGGGATATCGCCAGCCTCTATCTGGTATCGGGCGACGAACCGTTGCTGGTGAGCGAAGCCGCCGATGCCATACGAGCGGCTGTCCGCGCGGCGGGCTACGCCGAGCGCAACGTATTCTTCATCGACCGGACGTTTGCCTGGGATGAGTTCCGGCAGGCTACGCAGTCGCTGTCATTGTTCGCCGAACGTCGATTGTTCGAGCTGCGCATGCCGAGCGGCAAGCCTGACAAAGGCGCGGCCGCGTTGCTCGACATCGCGACGCGTCCGCCGCCGGATACGGTGTGTTTGGCCATCACCGGCAAGCTCGACAAAAAGGCCAGCGAGGCGCCGTGGGTGCGCGCTTTCGAGAAGCACGGAGTGTGGGTACCTATTTGGCCCGTCGAAACGGCCGCATTGCCGGGATGGTTGCGCGCGCGCGCGGACGCGCTGCGGGTGGAGATGGAACCCGAGGCAGCTCAGTTGATCGTCGAGCGGGTCGAGGGAAATCTGCTTGCCGCGCAGCAGGAACTCGAGAAATTGGTGCTGCTTGCCAAGGGTGAGCGCATCGGCGCGGAGCTGGTCCTCCGATCGGTGGGCGACAGCGCCCGCTTCGACGTCTTTCAGCTCGGCGAGGCCGCCGCCGCTGGGGATGCGGAACGCGCCTTGCGGATATTGCTCGGCCTCAAGAGCGAAGGCGTGGAGCCCACGCTGATCCTGTGGGCGTTGATTCGTGAACTGCGTGGCCTGTGGCAGGCGCGGGAGCGCGCTCGCCTGCGCTCGAGCGGCCGCGGCGGCGGCTGGAACCAAGCCGCGACCCCGTCGGCCCGGGCGCTCTCCCGGATCGGGAAAATGCCTCTGGCCCGGCTGCTGCGCCAGGCTCATCAAACCGACCGCGTCATCAAGGGGTTGGCGGGGGGCGATGCGTGGATGGCGGTCACGGGCCTGGTCGGCGGGATGTCGGGCGCTTTGCAAGCAACTGCGGATTCAGGCAGGGTAGCCGTATGAACCCCATGGGCATTTTCGGCGGCACTTTCGACCCGATTCATTATGCACACCTGCGAACGGCATTCGAATTGCAGCAGGCTCTGCGGCTGAAGGAAATACGATTTCTTCCCGCGGGCAATCCGCCCCACCGGGATCAGCCTTTTGCCGATGCGCAGCTGCGGCTGAAAATGGTGGAGCTAGCGACGGCCGGTCAGCCGGGCTTCGTGGTCGATGACCGCGAGGTGCGCAAGGAAGGGCCGTCGTATTCGGTGGAGACTCTCGGTGAATTGCGCCACGAATATCCGGACCGTAGCCTATGCCTCATCGTGGGCATGGATGCTTTCTTGAGCCTTCCGAAGTGGCACCAGTGGCGGGACCTGCTGCAGCTGGCCCATCTCGTGGTTGCGCATCGGCCCGGCTGGCGCGCTCCCGGCATGGGGCCGCTGGGTGAACTGCTGGTGGACCGGGGCACCGGCCGCATCGGTGATCTTCATGAGCAGCGCGCAGGCTGCATCTACATCCATGCCGTGACGCAACTGGAGATCTCGTCGACGGAAGTTCGCCAGCTCATCGCCATGGGAAGAGATCCGCGCTTCCTCATGCCGGATCCGGTGCGTAAACTGATACTCGAAGCCAACTGCTACTCAAAAATACGGAATTCTTAGTGCCAGCCAAAAAAAGTGCGAAGACGACGATCAAGAAATCGGGGGATGGTGCGCCGCGGACCGTGAAGGCGCCACGAGGCGGCAAATCCAAGGCTACCGGCAAGCCCAAGCGCCTCGCTCGCAGCATGACGGCGCCGGGCGCTGCTACGCCGAGCGTCGCTGCGCCGAGCAGAGTTGCGGATCAGGCGCGAGCCGCCGCCGCGAAGGCCGCCTCCTTGAGGGCCGTCGTGATCGACGCGCTGGATGACATGAAGGCGTTGGAGATCAAAGTGTTGGACGTGCGCGGTCTCACCGATGTGGCCGATACGATGGTGATCGCAAGCGGCACGTCGGACCGGCACGTGCGTTCGGTGGCGCAGAAATTGGTGGAGAAGACCAAGGCGGCCGGCTTTCGGCCGCACGGCGTCGAAGGTCAACAGGACAGCGACTGGGTGCTCATCGATTTGAACGAAATGATCGTCCACGTCATGTTGCCGCGCGTGCGTGAGTTCTACGGCCTGGAAAAGCTCTGGGACATGACCGCAACGAAACGCGCCGCGCGCGCCTGACGTTCGGGCACGCGCCGGGTACCGCGTTCCCGGTCAGCCTATGAAATGCCGATTGATCGCCGCCGGTACGCGGTTGCCCGATTGGGTCAACGAAGGTTTTCGGGAATACCAGAAGCGGTTGCGTTCGCCGCTGGTGCTGGATCTGATCGAGATACCGACGGCGAAGCGTCGGGCGGGCGAAGATCCGCAGCGCGCCATCGCTCGTGAGGGCGAGGGCATGCTCGCCGCTCTGGGGCGAGAGGACTATGTCGTGGCTCTCGAAGTATCGGGCAAATCCATGACGACGGAGCAGCTGAGTGCGTGGCTGGCCGAGCGTCTGCGGGATGCCAGACCCCTCGCCCTGCTGATCGGCGGACCCGACGGGTTGTCGGACGGGTGCAGGGCGCGGGCGGACCGGAGCTGGTCGTTATCGCCCTTGACCCTACCGCATGCATTGGTGCGGATCGTGCTCGCGGAACAGATCTATCGGGCCATGAGCCTGCTGGCCGGACATCCGTATCACCGCGCGTGAGGCGCGTCTTCGGTATCCTGCGTGCATGTCCGCAGACTTCACTTTTTTGGCCTCGGCTTCACCTCGGCGGCAGGCACTATTGGCCCAAATAGGGGTGCATTTCAAACTGCTCCACGTATCCGTGGACGAGGCGGTCGAGCCGGGCGAGATGGCCGAGGTCTACGTGACGCGTGTCGCGACCGCCAAGGCCGTAGGCGGTTGGAAGGCGAGCCGGGGGCCGGCGCCGCCGCCCCCAGCGCCGGCCGCTGCGCCGGTATTGGCCGCGGATACCGCGGTTGTCGTGGACGGTAGGATCCTGGGGAAACCCGCGGGCCGTCAGGACGGCGAACGGATGTTGCGCGAACTGTCGGGGCGTACCCACCAGGTGTTGACGGCCGTCGCCTTGGCGACCGCCGGCGGACTGCAATCGCGTCTCAGCCGCAGCGAAGTCACGTTTCGGACCATCACCGACGCCGAGGCTAAGGACTACTGGGACACGGGAGAGCCGCACGACAAAGCCGGTGGCTACGCCATCCAGGGCCGCGCCGCCATATTCATCGCGGAGCTGCGCGGCAGCTATTCGGGCGTCATGGGATTGCCGTTGTACGAGACCGCGGAACTGCTCCGTAGCGCCGGCGTACCGTCATGGCGGTAGAGATTCTCATCAATGCGAGCCTGCACGAAGCGCGTGCCGCGGTCGTGGAAAACGGCGTCCTCCAGGAAGTGTTCCTGGAGCGCGCCAGCCGCCGCGGACTCATCAGCAACATTTATAAGGGCCGAGTGTCGCGCGTCCTGCCGGGCATGCAAGCCGCCTTCATCGAGATTGGCCTGGAACGCACGGCGTTCTTGCACGCTTCGGATATTGTCGACCCCCGCCACGCGCAAGCCGGCATCGAACCGCCGCGCACCGACAACATCCGCGCCTTGGTATCCGAGGGCAACGATATTCTCGTGCAGGTCGTCAAGGATCCGCTCGGCACCAAGGGCGCGCGGCTGACGACTTACATCACCCTGCCGTCGCGCTATCTCGTGTACATGCCGCAAAGCCGCGGGGTGGGAGTCTCGGCCCGCATCGAGAATGAAGCGGAGCGGGAACGGCTGCGTACGGCGGTCCTCGCCGGGGTGGAAGCGTCCGAGAACGCGGGCTATATCGTTCGTACGGCAGCGGAGGACGCGCCGCCCGCGGCGCTG
This sequence comes from Pseudomonadota bacterium, assembly GCA_030776345.1. Taxonomy (GTDB): domain Bacteria; phylum Pseudomonadota; class Gammaproteobacteria; order Steroidobacterales; family Steroidobacteraceae; genus Bog-1198. The sequence goes on from JALYHU010000264.1 coordinate 9,294, forward strand.
CTTGCCGACATGCAATATCTGCGCAAGCTTTGGCAATTCGTGAGTCACAAAGGCTTGCGGATCGAACCCGGCAATCTGGTGCACGCCGACCTGCCGCTGCACCTTCGAATCTTGCGGGATCTCATGCGGCCGGACGTGGGCCGCGTACTGATCGACCAGGCGAGCGCGCACCGCGAGATGCAGGAGTTCGCGGCAACCTTCATGCCGGACGCGATGGCGCGACTGGAACTATATGGCGAAGCGCGCCCGCTGTTCGAGCTGCACCATGTCGAGGAGGAAATCCAAAAGGCTTTGGACCGCAAGGTGCCGCTCAAATCGGGCGGCTACGTCATCATCGATCAGACCGAGGCGATGACCACCATCGACGTCAATACGGGTGCCTTCGTGGGTCATCGGAATCTGGAAGAGACCATCTTTCGCACCAATCTCGAGGCGGCCATGACCATCGCGAGGCAGCTGCGGTTACGCAATCTCGGCGGCATCATCATCATCGATTTCATCGACATGGAGGAGGCCGAACATCGCCGCCAAGTCATTCAGGCCTTGGAGAGCGCGTTGAGCGACGACCACGTAAAGACCAATATTTCGTCGGTTTCGCCTCTCGGGCTGGTCGAGATGACGCGCAAGCGAACCCGCGAGAGTCTGGAACATTTGCTGTGCCAAGCGTGTCCCACCTGTGAAGGCCGGGGCTTCGTGAAGACGGCCGAGACGGTTTGCTACGAGGTATTTCGTGAGATCGTTCGCCAGTCACGCCAATTCCAGTGTGAGCAATTGATGGTCTTGGCGCACCAAGACGTGATCGAGCGCCTGCTCGACGAGGAATCCTCGGCTCTCGGTGAGTTGGAATTGGCGACCGGCAAGCCCATTCGCCTGCAGACGGAAGCTCTCTACACCGTCGACCAGTACGACGTAGTCCTGATGTAGATGGCGCTGCGCAAGGTCGGCAAAATCCTGCTCTATGGCTGCTCAGGCCTATTGGGTCTGCTTTTACTGTTGATGCTGGCGGTCACACTCGCGCTCGACCGCGCGCCGCGATACCAGGCCGAAATCAAGAATTGGATTCATGGCCAGATCGGCTATCACGTCGCGTTTGCACATGTCTCCCCGGCGTTTCGTTGGTATGGACCCGAGCTGTATTTCGAGCGGCTGGAACTGCGGTCGAAGGATGACCGGCGCGTTCTGGCGCGTGCGGCCGGCGGCCGCGTGGGTGCGGACATTTGGCAGCTGATTCACAGCGGCAAATTGCTCGCGGGACGAATAGAACTCGATTCGCCGGATATTTCCATTACCCGAGTAGGGGCGGACAAGTTCGCATTGGCCTCTGAAATCGAACTGGGCGGGGGGGATTCGACGCTACCGGCTGCGAGGCTCGATGAATTGCCGGCGGGAACGCTGGCCATCCGCGGCGGCCTCGTCACCATCCACGACTGGAACCGCGCGTTGCCGCAATTGGAGCTGCGCGATGTCACCGTCAACTTACGCCGCGGCGACGGAATCGCTACGCTGGCCTTGGCCGCGCGCTTACCGCCGGTGCTGGGCGGAAACATCGCCGTCAACGGGGCGGGCCGCGGACTGGGTCCGGTGAACACGCTGAATTGGACCGCTTTCACGCGTACGCAAAACCTGTCTCTCGCCGGTTGGCGGCAACTCTTGCCGGAATACCTGAGCCGGTTGGCTGCAGGTACCGGCGGGTTCGAAGCGGCAGTGCGTGGAGTCGGGGCGGATTTGACCCGCGCCGACGTCGATTTCGCTGCCGCGGGCGTAACCACGCAACTGACCGACGAACCCGGCGTCACATTCGACCAGATTGGCGGCGCACTCACCCTCACGCATTCGGGGGATCGCTGGACGCTGTTGGGCCGCCGTGTCCGTGCGCTGCGCGCGGGACGGCGCGACCCGGACTCGGAGTTCGACGTGAGCTGGCGCGGCGCCGAAACGGGATTGCTCGAGCTGCGCGCCCGCGCGAGCTATCTGCGCGCTGAAACATTGTTGCCGCTCGCCGGGCTGTTGCCGCAAAAGGATTTGCGCGAGCGACTGCAGGAGCTGGCGTTCACCGGAGAGTGGACGAACACCCGTCTGAATTTGCTGCGCGATGCGCCCAGTGCTCCCTGGCGGCTCGACATCCAAGGGCGATTTCGCGGGGTCGGTTTCGCCGCCGCGGGCCGAGCGCCGGGCTTGCGAGGTTTGAGCGGGACCGTCGCCGGCACCGACGCCGGCGGCCGTATCGATGTGGAAACGCACAGGGCGCTATTCGCATGGCCCGCGCAACTGAATCAGCCGATCGAATTGCAAATGTTCAAAACCACGCTGTATTGGAAGCGCACGCCGGATGAGCTGTTGGTCGCCACTCCGTCGCTCGAATTGAAGACACGTGACGCGGCACTGCATGGCCGAGTCGCATGGCGCCATCCCGCCGACGGTGGTTCTCCCATATTGACGATGGTGACTTCGGTGGACAACGGCAACGCAGCCCAGGCGCATCTCTATCTGCCGCGCGCGCTCCTCGCGCCGTCCGCGCTGGCCTGGCTGAACCGTGCGTTCGTCGCGGGGCACTTGTCCCACGCCAACGCCTTGATCCAGGGCCCGATACGGCATTTTCCATTCCGCGACGGCACGGGCCTGTTTCTGGTGCGCGCCCATATGGACGGGATGACGCTCGATTACAAGGAGGGCTGGCCGCGCGCGGAAAATCTGGCCTTGTCGGCGGAATTCCGCAACGAAGGGCTGACCGTGCAGTTGCTGAGCGGGAGCGTCGGGAATCTCACGGTGGAGAGGGGCGATGCACGTTTCGTCGACTTCAAGACGGCGGAGCTGCGAATTCATGCGGCGGGAAGCGGGGATGCAGCGGATGTCCTCGGCTATTTGCGGGCGACGCCGCTGGACGCGATGGCCGAACATGCATTTTCCGGGGTCGAGGCCAAGGGGCCGATGCAGGCCGACGTCGACTTGTTCCTGCCCTTCAAGCAGTTCGATCAACGTCGAATACTCGTGCACACGCACTTGCATGGGGTATCGCTCAATCGACCCGGAGGCGACGTGGCGGCCACCGAGCTGGTGGGGGACGCGGAGGTCGATGGGGCCCAGGTCGCGCATGCCGACATGCGCGGCAAAATATTGGGCGGCACTTTTCAAATGCAGGCTCGGTCGCCTCGCACTCGGCCGGCGACGCGCACGATGTTGGTGTTCAACGGCACTGTGAGCGGCGATGCCCTGCATGCCGCGTTATCGCTGCCGGCAAGCATTCCGATCGGCGGTATCACGGACTGGCACGCCGTGCTCAAGGTGGCGCCGGAGCCGGCACGGGAACGTTCGCTGCGCATCACCGCCAGTCTGCTCGGGTTGGAACTCGGTCTGCCCGAGCCGTTGGCCAAACCTGCCGCGCGACCTCTACCGTCCGCCGTCGAGATTCAATGGCCGCCGGGCGGCGTGCTGCAGGTGCGCTTGACGGTCGGGCCGACTCTGCGCGGTCAATTCACGCTCGATAGCGGCGCGGATGGACCTACGCTGGAGCGCGCGGCCGTGGCTTTCGGCGCGTCGTCTTCGCCGGATCCACCGGCCTTCAGCGACACCCAGGCCTTCAACGTCGGCGGCAAGATCGAGCGCTTGGATGTGGGTGGCTGGTTGAAGCTGTACGCGCCTGGCAAGGGTCCCAAACTCGCACCGAATTTCTTGCGCAGCGCGAAGTTCGATGCGGCTCGGATCGACTATCTCGGCCTGTCTTTCCGCGACGTGTCGCTCGATGTGGCGTTGGGCGATGCGGGCTGGAGCATCGCATTGGACGGCCCGAACGTGGTGGGCAGCATTTCGGTCCCGAGAGCAGAGTCGACCCAACCGTGGAAACTGGAATTCCAGCGCCTCAAGTTCGTCAGCGAATCGAGCGACACCGCGGATCGGCCGGGTGGGATCGGTCGGAACGCGCCGGCGGACCTGAGCGGCGCGGACCCGCGCCGCATCCCGGCCATCGATTTTCACGCCGCGGAGATGATCTGGGATGAGCGGGTGCTCGGCGACGTACAAGCCGTCTTGACGAAGCTGAACGATGGGATAGGCCTCGAACGAATCGCCATGAGCGCCACGAACTTCACGGCGGAGGCGAAAGGCGAGTGGCGCGGCAAGGATGCAGGCTTGGGACGCATCGAAGGGACGCTGGCGAGCAACGATGTGGGAGCCACCCTGAGGCAGCTGGGCTACGCCGCGGTGATCGAGGCCAAAACCGGCAAGATCGACTTCGACGTGAGTTGGGCGGGCCCCCCCGTGGCCGCTGCGCTCGAGGCTTCCACGGGACACATCGAGGTGGCGCTCGACAAGGGGCAAATCACCGGCATCGATCCGGGCGCCGGGCGCGTGGTGGGCCTGGCCAGTGTGGCGGCCCTGCCGCGGCGGCTGGCGCTGGATTTCAGCGATCTGACCGACAAAGGGCTCGCATTCGACACCGTTCGCGGCGGTTTCGATGTCCGCGACGGCAGCGCGTATACCGACGACGTGTTGCTCAAGGGTCCGGCGGCGGAAATCGGGCTGATCGGCCGCGTCGGCTTGAAAAACAAGGACTACGACCAAACCGCGGTGGTGACGGGTAACATGAGCAATTCTCTGCCGTTGGCGGCATTCGCGGCCGGCCCGGTGATCGGCGGGGCCGTGCTGATATTCACGCAGGTGTTCAAACAGCCGCTGCAGGGGCTGACTCGGGGGTATTATCGAATCACCGGAAATTGGGATAAACCATTGGTTGAACGCATCAAGAGCGCAGACGCCGCGGCGACTGCAGAGGCACCGAAGTAAATGGGAAAAGTGGCCGCCATACAGATGACGTCAGGTCATGTCGTGCAAGACAATCTCAGCGCCGCCGGCAAGCTGCTGCGCGAGGCAAAGGAACTGGGTGCGGACATCGCTTGTCTGCCCGAGAATTTTTCCTTTATCGGGCTGAAGGATGCCGACAAGCTCGCGGTCGCCGAAGCCGACGGCGAGGGACCCATTCAGGACTTTCTGCGCAAGACGGCCCGAGAATTGAAAATCTGGATACTCGGCGGCACCACGGTCATAAAAGGCGACTCGGCCTCGCGGGTCGCGAACGCGTCGCTGCTCATCGATGGCGACGGTAAGCGCGTGGCTCGCTACGACAAGATTCACTTGTTCGACGTCGCCATCCCCGGCCGCGATGAGCAATATCTGGAATCGAGTCACGTCACCCCCGGCCGCGAGCTGGTCCTCGCGGACACGCCGGTGGGCAGACTTGGGCTCTCGGTATGCTACGACATGCGCTTTCCGGAGCTTTATCGCGAGCTGGTGTCGCGGGGCGCGCAATGGCTGTCGATGCCGGCAGCCTTCACGGTGCCGACGGGCCGCGCCCACTGGGAGACGTTGCTGCGCGCACGCGCCATCGAAAATCTTTGCTACGTGGTCGCCCCCGCCCAGGCGGGTACGCATACCAGCGGCCGGGAAACCTATGGCGATACCTTGATCGTCGATTATTGGGGCCAGGTGCTGGCGCGCCTGGCGAAGGGAAGCGGAGTGGTTATGGCTGACATCGATCTGGCGAAACAAACCGAAACGCGTGCGCGATTTCCCGCGCTCGACAACCGGCGGCTGGGCCTTGCGCACGGCTCCCCGGTGGCGGCATGAGCGCCGCTCCGATGTTCGAGGTCGCCGAAAGAATGATTCTGGCGCCGTCCGGGCTGGATGAAGGCCGCCTGTCCACCGTGCTCGGCACGGTCATGAGCCGCGGCGTGGACTACGCGGATTTGTATTTCCAGCTGTCGCGCGAAGAGTCGTGGTCGTTGGAGGACGGCATCGTCAAGGAGGGCTCCCACAGCATCGAGCAAGGCGTGGGCGTGCGTGCCATCAGCGGCGAGAAGACGGGATTTGCGTACACCGACGAAGTGCTGCTGCCGGCGCTGGTGGAGGCCTCGGATGCGGCCCGCGCCATTGCACGCAGTGGCGGCAGCCATGCCGTCAAAGCGTGGCAGCGGCCGCTCACACACCGGCTCTACATGCCCATCGATCCGCTCGACACCATTCGCGACGAGGAGAAAGTAGCGTGGCTGATGAAGATCGACGCGGATACGCGCCGCATCGATCCGCGCGTCAAACAAGTGATGGCCTCGTTGGCGGCCGTGCACGAAGTCGTGTTGATCGCCTCGAGCGACGGCACGCTGACGGCGGATGTGCGCCCGCTGGTGCGCATGAATGTGTCCGTCATCGTCGAGCAGAATGGCCGGCGAGAGCAGGGCTACAGCGGCGGCGGCGGACGTTTCGGGTTGGACGAGTTGCTGCGCGGCGAGGAGCCGTTCGAGCACGGCCGTGAAGCGGTACGACAGGCGTTGGTGAATCTGGATGCGGTTGCGGCACCCGCCGGGTCGATGCCGGTGGTGCTGGGCTCCGGCTGGCCCGGTATTCTGTTGCACGAAGCCATCGGTCACGGACTCGAGGGCGATTTCAACCGCAAGGGCACGTCCGCGTTCTCGAATCGCATCGGCGATAAAGTCGCTGCCGATGAAATCACGGTGGTCGACGACGGTACCCTCGATCGCCGCCGCGGTTCGTTGAATGTCGACGACGAAGGCACTCCGACGCAGTGCACGGTACTCATCGAGAATGGCATCCTGCGGGGGTACATTCAGGACAAGATGAATGCCCGATTGATGGGCATGCCGGCCACCGGCAACGGACGCCGTGAGTCGTTTGCGCATATGACGCTGCCGCGCATGACCAATACCTACATGCGTGCCGGGTCGCGTGCACCCGAGGAAATCATCGCCTCGGTCGATAAGGGCTTGTACGCGGTGAATTTCGGCGGGGGTCAGGTGGATATCACTTCGGGCAAGTTCGTGTTCTCCGCCAGCGAGGCGTACCTGATCGAGAACGGAAAGGTCACCGCGCCGGTGAAAGGCGCGACCTTGATCGGCAACGGCCCGGACGTGCTGACGCGAGTCAGCATGGTGGGCGATGACATGAAACTCGACGGCGGGGTCGGGACGTGCGGTAAGGAAGGACAATCGGTGCCTGTCGGAGTCGGCCAACCCACGCTGCGCGTCGATGCGCTGACGGTGGGGGGTACGGGCTGAGGCGCCCGCCGGCATCCACGGCGTGGTGATGCCTTCGTGCGCGACGAGTATCTACGCGTTCACGCCGATGTTCGCTATGTCGCGGCGGATGGCGCCGAGGACAGAATATTCGCGCGGCTCTCACGGAAGAGGTCCCGCGTCGCGGGATCGCAGGAACGCTTGCCGTCGCGGGCAGGGCCCTCGGGTCACGGGGCGCCTTGCCCGCGTTTTTGGTTCGTGCGCATGGACAATTTCCGCCCCGTCCCGCCGCCCTCTGCTAGTCTGCCCCGAATTTCTTGCAAAGGTGGCGGCATGACATTGATTCAACGGGCGGTTCTCGCCGCGGCATTGGCGCTGATAGCGGGCTCGAATGCGTGGGCCGGTTCGAGCCCCGCCGCGGAACTGGGCCTGCCCTCCGATGTTGACGCGGCCCTGCAGGGCATCGATCCGGAGCGGATTCGCGCGCATGTCAAGTTTCTCGCGGACGACCTGCTGGAAGGGCGCGGCACCGGCACGCGCGGCGGCGACATTGCGGCGAACTACATCGCGGCGCAATTTGCGTTATTGGGATTGAAACCGGCGGGCGACAACGGCACTTACCTGCAAAGAGTGCAATTCACCGGCGTGCTCACGCAGCCGGAGTCATCGTTCGTGCTGCGGCCGTCCGCCGGCGGTGCGGCCATCGAGTTGAAATTGGGCGATGACTATGTCACCAGCAATCAGACACAGACCGACAGCGTCGATATCGACGCGCCCATCGTGTTCGTAGGATACGGAGTCGAGGCGCCCGAATACCGTTGGAATGATTACCGCGGCATCGACGTGAAAGGCAAGGTGGTGCTGGTCATCGTGAATGAGCCGCCGTCGACGGACCCGAAATTCTTCAAGGGCGAGGCGCTGACCTACTATGGCCGCTGGACCTATAAGTTCGAAGAAGCCGCACGCAAGGGGGCCGTAGGTGCACTCATCATTCATCGCACCGATCTGGCCAGCTATCCCTGGCAGGTGGTGCGAAGTTCCTGGAGCAACGAACAGGTGTACTTGGCAAACGATCGCGACCCCAAGCTGCCCTCGGCCGCGTGGATCCAGTTGGATGTGGCGCGGCAACTGTTCGCCGCCTCGGGTCTCAAACTGGAAGAGATGATGCAGCTCGCGGGCACGCGCCAGTTCAAGGCGCGTGAATTGCCGGTGCGCATCAAGGCGCATGTCGTCAGCAAGGTGCGGAAGTTCGAATCGTACAACGTCCTGGGACTCTTGCCGGGATCGGACGCGGGGCCGGCGGCGCAGGCTGTGATGTATTCGGCCCATTACGACCACCTGGGGATCGACCCGGCACTGAGCGGCGACAATATTTACAACGGTGCGGTGGACAACGGAACGGGGTGCGGCATCCTTCTGGAACTCGCTCATGCATTCGCGACATCGGCCGCGAAGCCTCCGCATCCCGTGCTGTTTGCCGCGGTGACCGCCGAGGAAAAAGGGCTGCTCGGGTCGAATTATCTGGGCAAGCACTTGCCGATACCAGCCGCGCAAATCGCGCTCGATCTCAATTTCGATGCCGTGCCGCCCATCGGCACGCCCGAGTCCGTCAACGTGACGGGCGCGGAACGCACCACGTTCTTTCCAGTGGTCGAGAAGACGTCGCGGGCCTTCGGCTTCGAGATACAACCGGACGCGGAGCCGGGCGCCGGCCACTACTACCGCTCCGACCACTTCAGCTTGGCACGCGCCGGGGTGCCGGCGTTTTCCGTCAACACGGCTCTGAAATTTGCCGGTCATCCGCCGGAATGGGGTAAGGCACAGCGCGAGGAGTACACGGCCAAGCACTACCATCAACCCAGCGATGAATATCGGTCGGACATGGACTTCTCCAGCAACGCGGCGCTCGCGAAATATGGGTTCGCTCTGGGGTGGCAGGCATCGACCGCGAAGCAGACGGTGAACTGGCTGCCCGGTGACGAGTTCGAACCGATCCGGGTGCAAGGTGCCGCCGGGCATTGATGAACGAGAGGCCGAGCCCGCGCAGCCGACGCTTGCTACGCGGCCGGGCGGGCTTCCCAGGCAGCCCACCCTAGCGGGGCATCGGTTGCGCGTGGACGCCAGGGGTCGTCTGCTGCCCTGGACGTCATGGACGGCCGCGCTCGATCGAGAAATGGAGTTCTACCAGCAATGTCCTCTGGACGCGGGGTATCCGCGGTTCCTCCATGCGACTTTTCTCGATGCCGAATGGCATCCGTTTCCGGATAGAACGGACACCATTCCGGCCACTCAGAACGGGATGGGCATACTCTCGTACCTCAAATTCCATGAACTTCGGGGTCGGGATCCGCGCTTTCTGACCACGGCATGCGCCATGGGCGATTATCTGGTCTGTGAAACGCTCACGCCGAGGATGGGCAGCTACCCGGCGTTCACGCGTTCGACCGGCAAACGCGGGCAATTTCCGCTGCCGGCGGACTCGGGCTCGCAAGGCGATCGCCCCCACGAGATCGAGCCCGACAAGGGCGGTATCGCCGGTTACGCCTTGATGTCGTTGTTCGAGGCCACGGCGCGGCGCGAGTACTTGGACCAGGGATTGCAGAATGCCCGTGTGCTTGCTGCCAACCAAACCGACGGCGACGCATTCCAGTCGCCGTGGCCGTTTCGGGTCGACTTTCGCAGCGGTCGAGGCCGCGGTGCCATTTCCGGAAACATGACCTATGTTTTGCGTCTGTATGATGCACTGCTGGCGCGAGGATACCCCGAGTTTTCCGCGCCGCGCGACTCGCTGTGGAAGTGGATCAAAGGCCACCAGATACCCAGCGCCGCGGCCTCGGGCACGCTGTTTGCGCAATTCTTCGAGGATCACGAAACGCCCACCAATCGTACGGCCTGGGCGCCTCTCAATCTGGCACGGTACCTGCTCGAGAAACGGGACTCGCTCGATCCGGACTGGCGCGAGGATTGCAGCACCTTGCTCGAGTTCGTCCGCAAGAATTTTACTCATGTGGAAATGGGGGTAACCGTGTGTCACGAGCAAGACGAAGACGCAGAAGCGTGGGGCGGGATCAACTCGACCTATGGCGCCGTACTCGCCCTTTTCGCGCACGCCGTCGGCTCGGAAGCCGCGGCGGTCGATGCCCGGCAAGCCCTCAACTTCACGCTATATTCGATCGATGAACTGGGGCGTCCGCGCGATCTCGGCAAGAATGCCGTTGCGGGCGGCTGGCAGGAAGATGCCCATACCGACGTCATCCACAACTACGTGGACGCCTTGCGCGTTTTCCCGGACTGGGGCGAAGCGACGGCCAATTCGGGGGCGTGAGCCGCAATGCGGATATTCGTCGCCACCCGCGAGAAGCCAGGAACGTGCGTTGCGTCGCACCGCCGGCCGCCTGCGCTCGGTACGCTGACTTCGGTTTCACCCACGACGGAGTTTCCATGGCCGACAATTCAATGACCGGAACCTTTCAGCTGGATTTGCCGAAGGATTTGCTGTCGGAGGCGAAACGCCAGTCCACGCCGCAGGGCCAACAACTGCATGTCGAAGGCTGGCGGACGACCTGGTTGTCCCGGATATCGGAACTTCTGGTGGGCAAAGACTGACGCCGCCTCAGGCGCCGGACGCGGCGACCGTCCGGGCGGCCGGCCGCCCCGTAAAATTGTCCGCATAAGTAAAACTCCTACTTTTTTTTGCGGCGGCCGGGCGTACCATCGACGACAGGAGGTACACCCATGCGCCTGGCTCGTCCTGTTTATGAATCCCTGCCGGTGATTTACGCCGCTATCGGCGGACTCGCGTTAGCGGTCGCCTACCTCGATCCCGACGCTCCGCAAACGGTGGCGGCGCTCGTCATCGGGATGGTCGCGGAGATCGCCGCGCTCACCGTGTTCCTGAGGCGTCTGGATTATCGCGCACTGAGTCGAGAGTATTCCGGCGAGATCATCGATCTTCCCTCGCGGTTGGATCACTAGCCCCGGACCGCGCTGCCGGCGGCAGAGGCCGCGCGATTCCGTCAAGTTTTGTCGATGACGTCCGTTTCGCCCGGGTCTGGATGGCGCACGCGCGGGGCGCGTTCATCGATATACATGATCTCGTGCTGACCCACCTGAACCACATCGCCGTCGTTCAAGTTGTAGCGTCTGACGCGCTTCGACTGGACGTATATGCCATTGGTGCTGTTGAGGTCCTCGATGAGGCAGGAGTCTGGCTGAGTGACGATTTGGCAGTGATGCCGGCTGATGAATTTGCTGTCGATCTGTAGATCATTGTCGGGCGTGCGCCCGATCACCAAGCGGCCGGGCTTGAGCTCTCGCTCGACGATGGTCTTGCCCTCGCTGGCCAACAGAATTCTGCCGACCGGTTGCCCTTGATCGACAGGCGCCGGGGCATACGCGTGCTGAATACCGGGCGCCTGCATACGATTGGTGGTCGACGCGAACTCCACCCACTGCAACTCCCTGATCGCCGCTTCGAGATCGGCGGACGAAACGGCATCCGCGTCGCGACCGAAGGCCGCCATCATGCAGGTATCGCACAGGGTGTTGATGAGCCGCGGCACTCCGCCCGTATACTTGTAGATCGTCGGGTACATCTCCTCCGCAAATATCCGCCGCCCCTGTGAACCCGCCACCTCCAGCCGGTGCTCGATATAGGCCGTGGTCTCCGCTTTCGTGAGCGCCGTCAAATGGAACCGCAGGCGCACCCGTTGCGTGAGCTGCACCAGTTCCTGCGAATTCAACTTGTCGTTGAGTTCCGGCTGTCCCGCGAGAATGATCCGCAGCGCCTTCTCTTTCGTGGTCTCGACGCCGGACAGCATACGTACCTCCTCGAGAACCCGATGGCTCAAATTTTGAGCCTCATCGACGATCAGAAGAACTTTCCTTCCGCTGCTGTGCTGCTCCATCAAGAACTGATTCAAGGTAGCCAATACTTCCGGCTTCTTCATGTTGAAGGGCGAGAACCCGAACTGCACCAAAACGGTCTGCAGGAATGCAGTCGTCGACAATTGCGTTTGGTTGATCTGCGCCACCACGACATCGGTCTGCAATTCGCGCAGAAAGGTTTCGATGAGCGTGGTTTTCCCGGCGCCGATTTCGCCGGTGATGACCACGAAACCGTCGGTGAACCAGATGGTCGACTCCATGTACGCTTTGGCGCGTGCATGTTGTTTGCTCAAATATAGGAACTGCGGATCCGGGCTCAGGCGGAACGGCAATTCGTGCAGTTTGAAAAGCTCTAGATACATGTCGGCAGTATGGGATAAACGCGGGGTCCGGCCGTCAGGTCCATGCGATCAATTTCAGCGTATCCGCAAGAACCTGATTTCGCTCCCTCGCGGTGTTTCTCGTGATCGTGCAATGTCCCAGTTTGCGCCCCGGCCGCGGCTCCTTGCCATAGTCGTGAAAAGACAGGCCCTCCACGGCCAACAGCGGCCCCAGTTCGGGCATTCGGCCCAGGAAGTTGATCATTGCGGCGTGTCCGAGCGCGCGCGTGCTGCCGAGCGGCAAGTCGCATATGGCGCGCAGGTGGTTCTCGAACTGGCTGGTCACGCAAGCGTCGATGGTCCAATGGCCCGAATTATGGACACGCGGCGCCATCTCATTCGCGATCAGTCGGCCCTTGACCACGAAAAACTCGATGGTCAGCACACCGACGTATTCCAAGGCTTCCATGACCTTTTTCAAGTAGCGTCTGGCCACCCGTTCGAGCGCCTGATTGACGAACGGAGCCACGCTATAGCGCAAAACGCCGCCGGAGTGGACATTCGCAGCCAGGGGGTAATAGACGATATCCCCCGCTGACGAACGTGCACCGATGATCGAGACTTCCCGCGAAAACACTTGGAATTGTTCGTAGATCAACCCGGTGCCGCCGAGTCGTGCCCAGGCGGCGTCGATGTCGGCCGCTTGCCGAACGACGAACTGGCCCTTGCCGTCATAGCCCATTCGCCGAGTCTTGAGTACGCCGCGAGTGCCCAGCTTGGCTGCGGCACGCACCAAATCCTCCTTGGCATCGACCGCTGCATGCGCCGCGACCGGAATCCTCAAGGCCCGGAACAACGCTTTCTCCTGGAGCCGATCTTGCGATACTTCGAGCGCTGGGCGCGGCGGGCGAATAGCCGTCACCTCCTCGAGGGGCGCCAGAGCACTGCCTGAGATGTTTTCCCAGTCGAAGGTGAGCACGTCGCTGCACGAAGCCAATTCCCTGAGACGCGCGGGGTCTTCCAGTTCACCGACCAGGATGGGCGCCACTTGGGCGCCGGGAGCCTCGGCGCTGCGGTCCAAAAACCGACAGCGGATTCCGAGGGGATACCCGGCGAGGGCCAGCATGCGGCCCAATTGCCCCGCTCCGACGATGCCCACGTTCTTGAACTTCAAGGCTGCCGCGGGTCCGGCTTCGACAATACGGCGGCGGTCTGCGCGGCACGGAATGCGTCGAGCGCAATGCGAATCTCGATGAGTTCATTGGCAAGAATTGCGGCAGCGAACAGCGCGGCATTCTTGGCGCCCGCGGGACCGATTGCGAAGGTTGCGACCGGAACGCCGCTAGGCATCTGGGCGATGGACAGCAACGAGTCCAGGCCGCTCAAGGTCTTGGACTGCACCGGTACGCCGAGTACCGGAACCGACGTTTTCGCCGCTGTCATGCCAGGCAGATGCGCCGCGCCCCCGGCTCCGGCGATGATGGCCTTGAGCCCCCGCTCGCGCGCCGAGGCGGCATACTCGAACAACAAGTCGGGCGTGCGGTGTGCCGAGACGATCCGGATCTCATGCGCGATGCCGAGCGCGGTGAGCGTGTCGGCCGCACCTTGCATGGTCTCCCAATCGGAAGAGGACCCCATAATGATTCCGACCACGGCCTTCCGCACGTTCATCAGGTCACCTAAACCTCTATGCCAGCAGTTGGCGCAGGAAGGCGAACAGTTCGCGAGCCCCGACCGGCGATCGCTGCTCGAGCCGCTCTCGTTCAGCCTTGTCCAGCAATTTCAGGAGAGCTGCCTCATCGATCTGGGGGTACGCCTGCTGCAACTCCGCGACGCCGGCCGCCGGCTCCGAAAGCAGACGGTCACGCCAGCGCTCGATCAGCTGAAAATGACGAATCTCCATATCGTGGCGCTGCTTGCGCTCGGCGAGTTTGGCGAGAACGGGCTCCGGATCGATGCTGCGCATCAATTTGCCGATATACTGGCGCTGCCGCACCTGTGCACCATGAGAGGGCAGGCGCCGCAGGTCCCGCAAGGCGACGAAAAGGCTATCCGGCAGGCCTAAGGCCTTGATTTCCTGGTCGGGGAGGGCCGATAGCTGGACGCCGAGCTCCTGCAGGGACGCCGCCTCGCGCTTGCGCGCGCTCTTGCTCGCGCGCTGCTCTTCGCTCTCGATTGACTGGTCTGCGGAATCCATATCGCTCTCGGGTTTCATATTGCGCATGCTATCACTCAGGTCGGTAGAATCATGGACTGGAGTCCTCGGACAAATTGGAGATGCAGGTGGCCCTGCCTAGCAACCCGTCACGTCTTGCCCCGGAAGACTTGGAATCGATAATCGAGCGCGCCCTGGAAGAAGCGCGCGCCCGCGGCGCTTCCCAGGCAGAGGCGGCTGTCAGCCAGGATACTGGTCTTTCGGTCGGTGTGCGACTCGGCGAAGTGGAAACGCTGGAACACCAGCGCGACCGCAGCATGGGGATTACGGTGTATTTCGGGCAGCGCAAGGGGTCCGCGAGCACCGCCGACTTCTCGCCGGAGGCGGTGCGGGCGACGGTTGCCAAGGCCTGCAGCATCGCCCGTTTCACGGCGGAAGACGCCTGCGCGGGACTGGCGGACGCGGCGCTGATGGCGCGGTTGCCGCCCGATCTCGATCTTGCGCATCCGTGGGATGTCACCGCTGACCGGGCCATTGAAATCGCCAAAGCGTGCGAGGCGGCGGCGCTCGCCTTCGACGCGCGCATCAATAATTCGGAGGGGGCGTCCGTCAGCACACACCATGGACTGCATGTGTACGGGAACACTCACGGGTTCGTGGGGGGCTACCCCACGACGTCGCACAGCGTGAGCTGCGTGGTGCTCGCCGGCAAGGGCGAGGATATGCAGCGTGACTATTGGTACAGCAGTTCTCGGGATTGGCGGGAGTTGGACAGCGCGGAAGCGATCGGCCGCGAGAGCGCGCGGCGCACGATCGCTCGCCTCGACCCCCGCAAGTTGAGCACGCGCCGCGCACCGATATTGTTCGTGCCCGAAATTGCGCGCAGCCTGGTGGGCCACTTTACCGCTGCGATCCGCGGCAGCAGCCAGTATCGGCAGTCCTCGTTCCTGTTGAACTCGGTGGGACAGCAGATATTTCCCTCAGGATTCTCGATCGCGGAGCGGCCGCACATTCCGAAGGCCATGGGCAGCGCGCCTTTCGACGACGAAGGAGTGGCGACGAAAAACCGCGAACTCATCCTCGACGGTGTGCTCACGGGATACATTCTGTCGAGCTATTCCGCGCGCAAATTGGAATTGCAGACGACGGGAAACGCAGGCGGTGCGCACAACCTCATCGTCGCTCCCAATGCCGGCGGAGGGATGCCGGAGTTGCTGACGCGACTCGACACCGGGCTGTTGGTGACGGAGCTGATGGGCCAAGGCGTCAACATGGTGACGGGGGATTATTCGCGCGGCGCCGCCGGCTTTTGGGTGCAGAACGGCGTCGTTCAATATCCGGTGGCGGAAATCACCATCGCCGGGAACTTGCGCGAAATGTATTCGCAAATCTTGGCCGTCGGGGATGACATCGATACCCGGGGCGGCATCCGCGTGGGTTCCATTCTGCTCGGCGAGATGACCATCGCCGGCGATTAGGATCCTGGAGATCAGGAGCCCGAGGAGGGGCCGATCAAGTCCTTGAGCGACTGGCCCCCGAGACGCTCTCGAATCGCGGTCTCGACCTCCGTCATGGTGCGCGCGGCCGATGCAACGGGCCGGATGTCGATCATCAGCCGTCCGGGCGGGCGGGTCCGCACCGCGTCGATGATGCTCGAGAGTTGGATGCCCTCCACATCGCGTCCCGGGAGGAACCGTTCTTTTTCGGTAGCGACGATCAAGCCGCCGCGTTCCAGACACGCGAGCACCGGGGAGAGGGCGGTGCTCGGGATATCGAGCTCCGCCGCGAGGCCGTTGCCGGTCCAGAAAGTTTTTCCCGCGCCGTAGTCGCGTCCGACCAAATACATGACCGACAAACCCGCTTGCTCGCGCGCGGCACCGGTGAGTTCCACCGGCCCTTGGCCGTGACGCAGATATTGGGGAAATTGCACATAGAAAGCCAGCTGCGCTCCGATCAGCAATATGAGCCAGCTCAGGTATACCCAGATCAACGCCGTGAGCACGATGGCAAAGCCGGTGTACACCGCCAGCATGTGCGACGAATAGAGAATCACGTTGGTAAACACGTGTCCGACCAGAGCCCACATCAGCCCGGCGGTGACCCCGCCGATGAGCGCTGCGCGAAGCTCGACGCGGGTATTTGGGATGAACGCATACATGAACGTGAACACGGCGGTGATGATGAAGTACGGCACGAACTGACCGAGCGCCGTCATCGTCCAAGCCAGCGGCGGGAAGGCATTGAACCACTGCGCGAAAGGACTGTGTTCGGCCGAGCCCAGCAGCCCCACGACAACCGCGAGCAGAATCGGCCCGATGATCATGACCGACAGGTATTCGGTGAAGCGGCGCGCGAAGCTGCGCGGCCTCTGCACCTGCCATACGAAATTGAAACTGGCCTCCACCTTCTGGATGGTGGTGATGACGGTGTAGACCAGAAATCCCAGTCCGAGCGAGCCGAGGACATCACCGCGCATGTTGGTGACGAACTGCATGACGCTCTCGGTGAGCTGCGTCGCGGCACTGCCCATGGGGCGGAAGAATTCATGCAGGATGTAGCGCAGATCGCTGGGCGTGCCCACGCCCTTCAGTATCGAGAAGCTGAACACCATCAATGGCACCAGCGAGAGCAGCGTCGTGTAGGCGAGGCTCATGGCTCTGACGTTGATTTCGCCTGCGAGCCAATCGCGGCCGACGGCGACGGGGTAACGCAGCAGCCGCAATACGGGCCCCCACGGAGCGGGCATCCTGCGCGATTTCTGAAACAAGCCCTCTTCGAGACGTTCTGGCCAATTGAGCATGCGCGCAGCCTTACATGGCGGTCAGTAACCTCAAAGCCTCGCGATAGTTGTCGCTGGTGCGCGTCACGATATCGGGCGGCAGATGCGGCGCGGGGGGCTTCTTGTCCCAGTGCAGCGACTCCAGATAGTCGCGCACGAATTGCTTGTCGAAGCTCGGCGGGCTCATCCCGGGTTTGTACGAGGCGACGGGCCAAAAGCGCGAGGAGTCGGGAGTCAGCGCCTCGTCGATCAACACGAGGTTCCCCGCTTTGTCGATACCGAACTCGAACTTGGTGTCGGCGATGATGATGTTTCGCGTCAGCGCGTGCTCTGCCGCGAAAGCATAGAGCTCCAGCGCGATGCGGCGGATATTGGAAGCGTGCTCGAGGCCCACCAACTTCACGATCGAGTCGAATTCGATGTTTTCATCGTGTTGCCCGACGGGGGCCTTGGACGACGGGGTAAACAAAGGTTCCGGCAGACGCTCGGCCAATTGCAATCCGGACGGCAAGGCGATGCCGCATACCGAACCGTGCAACTTGTAGTCTTTGTAGCCGGACCCTATCAAGTAGCCGCGGACCACCGCTTCCACCGGCAACGCCGTCAGTTTTTTGACTACCATGGAGCGGCCGGCGAGCAGGGCGCGTTCTTGCGGATCAGCGATGACATCCTCGAGCTTCACGGCGGACACGTGATTGGCCACCATGTGACGAGTTTTTGCGAACCAGAACAGCGAGATTTGCGTCAGCACTTGGCCTTTGTGCGGGATGGGATCGGGCAATACGACGTCGAAGGCAGATAGCCGGTCGGTGGTAACGATGAGCAGGTGATCCGCATCCACGTCATAGATGTCCCGCACCTTTCCCTGGTGAATTTTTTTGAGACTACGAAGCCGGGTTTCGAATAGCGGCGCTGACGGCAAAAACTGTTCCATGTGAGGGCGTGCTTCCGGCTGCTACCATTCAGGATAGAAGGTCGGCGATTGTGGCGGGCCGAATGGTATAGGTCAACGCGGATGGCTTGGAAAGGCAAATTTATTGGGGCATTGATCGGCTTTTTGATTACCCGGAACGTCTGGGGAGCGGTCATGGGTGCCATCATCGGGCATATGTTCGATCAGACTGCGGGACTTGGACACGGCGGCAGCGCGTACGCGGCTGCCGCCGCCGAAGCCGCCGCGGGCGGTGCTTCCCATGCGCCGGTGTCCGAGGTCTTCTTTCGCACTACCTTCGAACTCATCGGACATGTCGCAAAATCGGACGGCCGTGTCTCGGAAGCGGAAATCGGTGCGGCACGTCGGCTCATGCAGGAACTTCGCTTGGCTCCGAACGAAATCGCCGCCGCCATCGCCTGTTTCCGCTTCGGTAAATCCGCGGGCTACGATGCCGACTCGAGCGTTGAGAATCTGCGCGATGCATGCGGGATGCGCCATGATTTGTTGCGAGCGTTCATGGAGCTACAGCTGCGGGCGGCGCTCGTCGGCAATGGCATTTCGCCGCCTGCTCGGTCGATCCTGACGCGCGTGGCGGAGCGGCTTGGCATGTCGGGCCTGGAATTTGCGTACATGGAAGCGGCGCAAAGAGCGCGGCAACACGGCTGGCGGGGGTCGAGCGGAAGGCCGTCCGCGCAAAGGCCCCTGGCGGAATGCTATGCCGAACTCGAGGTCGACGCGGGCATCAGCGACCCGGAGGTCACCAAAGCCTATCGGCGACAGATGAGCCGCCACCACCCCGATAAACTGGTGGCCAACGGCCTGCCGGAGTCCATGGCGCAGGTGGCCAAGGAGAAGACGCAACGCGTACAGGAGGCCTATGAGGCGATACGGACCGCGCGCGGCATGCGGTAACCCCGAATACGCTACACTGGAATGCTTGCACGGGGACCACGAACCATGGCTATCATCATTTCTCCCTCCATTCTGTCCGCTGATTTCGCTCGATTGGGCGAAGAGGTCAATGCCGTACTCGCGGCAGGCGCCGATTGGGTCCATTTCGACGTCATGGACAATCACTACGTGCCGAACCTTACCATCGGCCCCATGGTCTGCGAGGCGCTGCGCAAAGCCGGGATCACAGCGCCCATCGATGTTCATCTCATGGTGTCGCCGGTGGATGCCATGGTGACCGACTTCGCGAAGGCGGGAGCCACCAACATCAGCTTTCATCCCGAAGCGACGCAGCACGTGGACCGTACCATCCGGCACATTCGCGATTCCGGGTGCAACCCGGGGCTCGTGTTCAACCCGGCGACGCCGTTGAACTGGCTGGATCACGTGATCGACGAGATAGACATCATTTTGTTGATGTCGGTCAATCCCGGGTTCGGTGGACAAAAATTCATCGCGGAAGCGTTGCCAAAAATTGCCCAAGCGCGCGCGCGAATCGATGCGTGCGGGCGCGACATAAAATTAGAAGTCGACGGCGGGATCAAGATCGACAATGTTGCAGCCGTCGCGGAGGCGGGCGCCGATACGTTCGTTGCCGGCTCGGCCATTTTCGGCAGTACCGACTATGCCAAAACCATCCAGGAAATGCGGGCGCGCATCGAAACCGCAAGGCGCCCGCGCTAGGAGCCTGTCTGTAACGCTACTCGTCGTCGTCCTCGTCGTCTTCGTCATCATCCGCCGGCTCGGTTCGCGCGGTCCTGCTGGTCGCGGCATTGGCCGCGACGTTCGCGCCGGCCTTCACCGGGACGATCAACGGCCGCGTCTTGACCTTGGGACGCGCATTGAATACGACGATGGTCTTTCCGGTGGCGCGCAGCAGCCCCTGTTCCTCGAGCACTTTGAGAACACGGCCGGCCATTTCACGCGAGCAGCCCACCAGGCGGGATAACTCTTGACGGCTGACTTTGATCTGCATGCCCTCCGGATGCGTCATGGCGTCCGGCTCGCCGCAAAGGTCCATGATGGCGTGGGCCACTCGGCCGGTGACGTCGACGAAGGCGAGGTCCCCCAATTTGCGATTGGTACGGTCCAGCCGGGTCGCGAGTTGGGTGGCCAATTCGAATATGAGGCCGGGACTTTCCGCCGCGATCTGTCGAAACCGCGGATAGGTCATTTCGGCGAGTTCGGACTGTTGGCGGGTCCGCACCCAGGCACTACGGGTCGGCTGTTCATAGAACAAGCCCATTTCGCCAAAAAACTGTCCCTTGTTGAGGTAGGCAAGCACCATTTCGTTGCCGTCCTCATCCTCGATCATGACCTCGACCGAGCCGCTGATGATGTAGTAAAGAATGTCGGGTAGATCGCCGGCATGGATGATCACGGTCTTTGAAGGGACTGTCCGGATCCGGCAGTAACTCAAGAATCGATTGATCGCTGGGATATCGCTTAAGGCCTTTGCCCCTTCTTCCATGGTCACTCCCTAATCTTAAATAAAGCGAAAGCGCATGTGTGCTGGCGCAGGTCGCGTGTGCTGGCGCCGGTATTATTACATAAGTCCTGGAATCGCAAGCAGTAAGTAGTGGGCGCTGACGCGCCGTTGCAGGGGTGGCGCCTGCGACGCCGGCTTATAGCCAGTAGGAGGTTCCGGTCATGAGCCGGGATGTCAATCGCATCGCCGCCCGCAGCGGGAACGGCAGCGCAGCGGCCCCCAATGAGGCCGCCTGCGCCCCATGCGCGGCCTCGTCGTGCGTCATTTGGGCGACGATGCTGCGGCTACGATGATCCGCGACAGGCAAACGTTCCAAGTGCGCGCGCAAATGCGCTTCGACCTGTCTTTCGGTTTCGGCGATGAAACCGAGGCTCGCGCGATCGCCGAGGGCACCGGCCAGGGCGCCGATGGCGAACGAGCCTACGTACCAGAACGGGTTCAATACGCTCGTTCGGCCGTTCAATTCCCGCAGTCTCTGCTCGCACCAGGCGAGGTGGTCCATCTCCTCCGAGGCTGCCTGCCGCATGACTCGTGCGGTCTCAGGATCGCCTGCCGTTAGGGCCTGTCCCTGGTAGAGGGCTTGGGCAGCTACTTCGCCGGCATGATTGACCCGCATTAGCCGGCGCGACTCTTGGGCAGAGGTGGCATCCAACACCAACTCACCCCCAGGAGGGGCCGGGGCCGGCCGGGCGGCATGGGCGGGTGCAGCTAATACTTTGATTGCCTTATCGATTTCGCCTATCAGGCGATCCAGGGGGCGGAACGTGCGGCGGGCCATCGCGGTATTCTATTATAATAGTGACGGGGCCGAGCGGACGCCTCGCATGGCACGGGACTGGTAACACGAGCCGCGGTTCTGTACACTTTCGCGCCTTTCCCCGGTCCCCTAAAGTGACCGTCCCGAAAACAGCCGAGTATGTCCATGTATACCGTATTTACCAAGCCTGCTGAAGCCCGAGTCGACTGGTACGTAGTCGATGCCGCAGGTAAAACCCTGGGCCGCCTGGCCTCTCAGATCGCTCACCGCCTCAAGGGTAAGCACAAGCCGAATTATGCGCCCCATCAAGACCTTGGCGATCATATCGTGGTCATCAACGCCGGCACCGTGCGCGTCACGGGGGCCAAGCTGACCGACAAGTTTTATCATCAGCACACAGGCTATGTTGGCAATTTGAAGAGCATCGCGCTCGGCAAGCTGCTCCAAGAGCACCCTGAGCGCGCCATCGAGTTCGCCATCAAGGGTATGCTGCCCAAGGGCCCGTTGGGCCGCCGCATGTACAAGAAGCTGCATGTATTCGGCGGCAGCGAGCATCCCCACCAAGCTCAGCAGCCCAAGGCGCTGGAAATCTAAGAGTTCTCAGGACACATAGCCAATGGCAAATACAGCCACCAATTCTTTCTACGGAACCGGACGCCGCAAGACTTCCAGTGCGCGCGTCTATTTGAAGCAGGGCACCGGTAAAGTGTCGATCAACGGCCGGACGTTGGACGAGTTTTTCGGCAGAGAAACGGGCCGGATGATCGTTCAGCAACCCTTCGGCGCGGTCCAGTTGGACGGCAAATTCGATGTTGATGCCCATGTCGAGGGCGGCGGGATCACCGGTCAGGCCGGCGCGATTCGTCATGGAATCACGCGGGCGTTGATGGCTTACGACGAGACGTTGCGTTCGCCGTTGCGCAAGGCCGGCTTCGTGACGCGGGATGCGCGCGAAGTCGAACGTAAGAAGGTCGGCCGTCGCAAAGCTCGCCGCGGAACTCAGTTCTCCAAACGCTAGTCCTGAGAAGGCCCTCAGCCTTCCGGTGCGGACGATCAACGTTATTGGGGGATCGTCTAGCGGTAGGACAACGGTCTCTGACACCGTTTACCTAGGTTCGAATCCTAGTCCCCCAGCCAAACAGGGCCCACACCGTGGGCCCTTCTCTTAAAATGGGCGAGTAGTAGGCTCCTGATGTCCGGCGATCGCAATTCGAATGGACGTGTGGCGCCGATGGCGCTCGCCGCGCTCGGCGTCGTGTTCGGCGACATCGGCACGAGTCCGCTCTATGCCGTGTCGGCATGTTTTACGGGCCCGCACATCGACGTCACGCCCGAGCACATTTTCGGGTTGCTGTCCTTGATCTTCTGGTCCTTGGTGCTCGTCATCCTCGTCAAGTATGTGAGCGTGGTCCTGAACGCCGACAACAAGGGCGAAGGCGGCGTACTGGCTCTCACCGCGCTGGTGATCAATACCGAAAGAGCGAGCCCGCGGCGCAAAATTTACGGCACGTTGGGAATCCTGGGCGCATCGCTGTTCTTCGCGGACGGCGCCATCACGCCGGCCGTCACGGTGTTGGGCGCCGTCGAAGGACTTCAGGTCGCGGCGCCGACGGCGCAGATCCCGGTACTGCCGATCGGCATCGCCATCTTGTTCGCCCTGTTCTTCATTCAACGTCACGGAACCGGTTCGGTGGCAAAAGTGTTCGGTCCCGTGATGCTGGGCTGGTTCTTGGTCCTCGCCCTGATGGGCGTCGCTTGGATCGTCCGCGAGCCTCAGGTGTTGTTGGCGCTGAATCCGTGGTACGGCCTACGTCTGTTCATGGAGCACAAGGTCGGTGCGCTTGCGGTGCTGGCCGGAGTGTTTTTAACGGTCACCGGCGGCGAGGCGTTGTATGCCGACATGGGCCATTTCGGCAAGGTGCCCATACGGGCAGCCTGGATTTTCGTCGTCATGCCGGCTCTGGTACTGAATTATTTCGGCGAAGGCGCGATGCTCATCGAGAACCCGGCTGCAATCAGCAATCCTTTTTATTTGATGGCGCCTGAGTGGTCGCTGTGGCCGCTCATCATTCTTGCGACCGCCGCCTCGCTCATCGGATCGCAGGCCGTGATCTCGGGCGTGTTCTCGGTAACGACTCAGGCCGTCAGCTTGGGGTTGCTGCCGCGAGTGCGGGTCGAGCATTCATCCGCGGAACATGCCGGCCAGATTTACGTCCCGACCATGAACTGGCTATTGATGGCCGCTTCGCTTTCATTGGTGATCGGCTTCGGCACGTCGGCGGCGCTCGCCGGCGCGTACGGCCTGGCCGTGTCCGGCGCGATGACCATCGTGACGCCGCTGACCTTGAGCCTCATCAAGTCGCGGACGGGGCGAAAGAGCCGGGCGCTGCGCGCGGGCTTGTCCCTGTTGTTCATCATCGATATCGCCTTCCTTCTCGCCAACCTCACCAAGCTGGAGGACGGAGGCTGGCTCCCCTTGGTATCGGGCCTCATCATCTATTGGCTCATGCAGACCTGGCAGACCGGTAGGGGATCGGTCATGGCGCGGCTGCTGCGCGACCAGAAACCGGTGCGTGATTTTCTCGATGACCTGAAGCGCGATCCGCCGGTTCGAGTACCCGGCAGCGCCATTTTCTTGGACGCCAAGGCTTCCGGCATTCCGCGCGCGTTGCTCAACAACATCAAGTTCAACCGAGTGATCCACGAGCGGGTGGTGCTGCTGACGGTCGTCACGCGGGAGCAGCCGCGCATCCCTGAGGGGAAGCGTCTGACGGTGACCCCGGTATGCGAGGGCATCGTGCGAGTCATCGCCCAGTTCGGGTTCATGGAGAAACCGAACATTCTGCAGATTCTGCGCGATGCCGAAGCCTACGGAGTTCCCTACGACCCCGAACGGACGACATTTTTTCTCAGCCGAGAGGAGCTGCTGCCGGGTCAACGCTCGGACCTGCCGCCGCTGCGCCGCAAGGCTTTCATGTGGATGGCGCGCAGCGCCCAGGTGATCGCGGATTACTATGGTTTGCCGCCGAGCCGCGTGGTCGAGATCGGCACGCGCTTGGAAATATAGGCAAACCGGGGTCAGGGGATGAGGGTTGCGACGCCGTCATCGCCGGCGACGAGCAGCACATCCGCCCGCCGATGTGCGAATAGACCTACGGTC
Source organism: Pseudomonadota bacterium (assembly GCA_030776345.1). Classification (GTDB taxonomy): domain Bacteria; phylum Pseudomonadota; class Gammaproteobacteria; order Steroidobacterales; family Steroidobacteraceae; genus Bog-1198. Next base: position 33,745 of record JALYHU010000264.1, read on the forward strand.
ACCACTCCGGCTATCTGATTGACCGCGGTTTCGAATGCCGCCGGATCCGTCAGACTCAAGCGGTGCACATCGAGTATCACGTTGCCGTTGTCCGTGACCACGGCGTCGCGCCACACGGGTTGGCCGCCGAGCTTCACCATCTGGCGCGCGACGTAGGAACGCGCCATCGGCACCACCTCCACCGGGAGGGGGAACTTCCCCAGGACGTCGACCAGCTTGCTGTCGTCAATGATGCAGATGAATCGCTCCGAAGCCGCCGCGACGACCTTCTCGCGGGTGAGGGCGGCCCCGCCCCCCTTGATGAGCATGCCGCCTCGCGTCGCCTCGTCGGCGCCGTCGATGTACAGGGTGAGATCGCCTTCCGAATTGAGATCCAGTTCCGGAATACGTGCGGCGCGCAGCGCTTCGGAAGTTTGACGCGAACTCGAGACCGCGCCTTTCAACTGGATTTTACGGTCTTTTATGGCGTCGATGAGTTCTCCGACCGTCGACCCGGTGCCCAATCCGAGCACCATGCCCTCTTCGATGTATTGCAGTGAAGCTTGAGCTGCGCGTCGTTTTTTTTCTGTCGATGGGGAAATTTTCCGGTCCTCCAAAACAACTGTGCCCGCTTACGCGGGCACAGTTGGTTACTTTCGAAGGCCTACTTCTTCTTAGCGGCCTTCTTCTTCGCTACCTTCTTCTTCGCCTTCTTTGCTTTCGCTGCCATGATAGAAACTCCGTAGATCGGGTTAGTCCGGGGACCGAGTATATACACGAATAATTAATTTACAAGCAATACGTCGCACGGACGGCATACATGTGGTAGCGATGTGAACGGCTTCACTCAAGCGTCAGAATAAAATTCCACTCCGTCGCCGTCACCGGAGTCACCGACAGACGATTGCCCCGTCGCAGTAAAACCATCTGCGCGAGAGTACCGCCGGCGTGTTTGCGTAGGTCATCGAGCGTGACGATGCGCTCGAACTTGCGCACCAATTTCACGTCGACGACATACCAGCGCGGCTTGCTCGCGTCGCTTTCGGGATCGTAGTGATGATGCGTGGGCTGAAACGCGGTCCGATCGGGGTAGCCGCTCTTCACCACGCTCACGATGCCGGCGATGCCCGGCACGTCGCAGCTGGAATGATAGAAAAACGCCAAATCACCTATTTTTATGGAGTCCCGAAGCATGTTGCGCGCCTGATAGTTGCGCACCCCATCCCACGCGGCGGTCCGCTTCGGTCGGGCCGCGAGATCATCGATGCTGAACGCGGCGGGCTCGGATTTCAGTAGCCAATGATTCATTGCTCACCCCAGGGGGAAGTCGAGAGGGTAAAGTGTCGAAGTCCGGATTCGGTTGCGAGTGAATCCAACCTTACGTCCCAAGAGTCGGCGAAGACGCTATCCGTGCGCTGACAATCGAAGCAGAGCCCCACCAATCGAGGGCCGATCCATTGCTGCCGCCCACGCCGGAACGCGAGCGCTCGATCGTAGAACCCGCCGCCCATTCCTAAGCGCCGGCCGGAGTCGTCGACTCCGACGAGGGGGACGACGATCAGATCGAACCACCGGGGAGCAGTCCAGCGTCCATGGCGGTGAGGGACGGAAATGCCGAACACGCCTCGACGCGTCTTGCCCGACAGTGGATGGAAACGCAGGCGGCGATGACGCAGGTCGGTGACTACGGGAACGAAGATTCGAACCCCGCGGCGCCTTGCCGCGATCAGGAGAGCGGCGGTGTTGGTCTCGCGATCGAACGGTAGGTACAGGGCGACGCGGGCACCTGCTTTGAATGCGGGCAAGCGGGTGACGGCGGAGGCAGCGAGATTGGAGCGCAGAGCGTGTTCCGCCACGCTCAAGGAGCGCCGTTTGGTGCGCAGCTCTTTTCGCAGTTGAACTTTACTCAAGGAGATGGCGCTACCCACATGTGCCGTTTTGGACCGTTGCTCCCGACCTGAGCAACAAGTGGGGCTAACTGCGGCACTTAAGGCTTTCCGCTCGAGGCGGACTTGCACAATGTTGCCAGCAAGCAATGGCCCCTGGGGTTTACAAAATTAGGGTCAGGAGGTAACCCGATCCGCATCGAACACCGCAGGCAGCGCCAAACTTAACTCGTCGGAAGGGGGCGATCCGAGCCCAGGATCCCGAGGCCCTCGGCACTCCAACAGATGCCTAAAGCTCGAGCTGTTGTCCCTTCTCCAGAGCCGACTCTACGCGCTCGCGTAAGATACGCAAGCGTCCGCCGACATCCGATTCGAGATTGCTGTCACGATTGCGGAATCGGATCAGTTCATTGGCCATATTGAGCGCCGCAATCACCGCTATGCGGTCCAGGCCAACCACCTTTCCGGTGTCGCGGATTTCACGCATTTTCGCGTTCAGGAACTCCGCGGAATCGAGCAAATCGGATCGCTCTTCGAGGGGACAGGTGATGTGATACTCCTTCTCCAGTATGCGCACGCTCACCCTGGCTTGGTTGTCGCTCATGCCTGCTCCATCGACTTCAACCGACCGATCATGGCCTCGACGCGAGCACGTACCTGCTCGTTTTTCTGCAGCAGGCTCGCCCGTTCGGACGTAAGGGTATCCTGACGCTGACGCAACGCCCGATTCTCCTCCTTGATCTGGCTCACGGTCACAACGAGGTCTTCGAGCCGCTTTTCCAAGCGCCTCAGTTCCAGTTCGACGGCCGACTTGGGTGTGGTTTCGTTCATGACTCCCAATATAGAGCGGAGCATTACGCAATGCAAAGGCGTCGACCACCGGAGGCGGCCCGTGCGGTATTATTCCGCCCACTATGATGTCGGACATTCGATTTCAGGACTTCGAAGACGTCCTCGCCTCCGCCGGGAGCATGGCCGACGCCGCCGAGGCGCACGGGTCGCTATGCGGCGCGCTGTGCTCCATGTCGCCGTACAAGATGCAGGATTGGGTCAATGAAATCCTGCCCGACGGGGCCTCGCTATCCGAAGAATCCGCAGCCATGATCGAACGGGTGTTTACCGCCACAGCGACGTCGTTCGGCGAGCAAGGGATGGAGTTCGAGCCGCTGCTGCCCGATGACGAGCAACCCCTCACCGGTCGCGCCAACGCGCTGGCTCTCTGGTGTACCGGATTTTTGTACGGCCTGGGCACCGGCCAGATCTCCGACCTCGAGGCGCTCAATGGCGAGGTGGGCGAAATCGTCAGGGACTTCACCGAGATCTCGCGGGCCACCGGGGACGACGCGGACGCCGACGAAGCCAACGAGCAGGCCTATGCCGAACTGGTCGAGTTCATTCGCGTTGCGGCCCAGGTCGTGTTCGAAGAATTATTTCCCTTGCGCAGACAGGTCTATCCGGCCCCTCAGCAGCGGCTGCACTAGGAGCCAGGCTCCTCTATTCATGGACAGCAACGAGTTCGTGCGCCGCCGCCGGCAGTTCATGCGCATGATAGGCAAGGACGCCATTGCCATCCTTCCCGCCGCGCCCGTGCGGCATCGCAACGGCGATATCGAATACGCATACAGGCAGGACAGCCATTTCCACTATCTGACCGGATTTCCCGAGCCCGACGCGGTCGCCGTTCTCGTGCCGGGGCGGGTGCATGCCGAATACCTGCTGTTTGTCCGAGAGCGCGACGCGGGGCGGGAGGCCTGGGATGGCCCGCGGGCGGGCACGGAGGGGGCCGTCGAATGTTTCGGGGCCGACGATGCGTTCCCCATCGCCGACATCGATGAGATTCTACCGGGCCTGATCGAGCAGCGATCGCAGATCTTCTACACCATGGGCACGCACTTGGACTTCGACCCTCACGTCTTGGGATGGGTCAACGGACTGCGCCCGCACGCGCGGCGGCCTGGGGAGTTTGTTGCGCTGAATCACGTACTCGACGATATGCGCCTGTATAAAAGCCGCCTCGAGCAGTCGAGCCTGCGGCGTGCGGCGCAAATCGCCGTCGGCGCTCATCGGCGTGCGATGCGCTTCGCGCGACCCGGGCGAATGGAATACGAGGTGATGGCGGAGGTGCTGCACGAGTTTCGCTCGCACAATGCCGATATGTCGTATACGCCCATCGTCGCCGGCGGTCCGAACGCCTGCGTCATGCACTATCGCCGCAACGACCAGCGCTTGTGCGACGGCGATCTGTTGCTGCTCGATGCAGGATGCGAGCACGATTACTACGCCTCCGATATCACCCGTACCTTCCCCGTGAGCGGCCGATTCACTCCCGCGCAGCGCGCGGTATACGACGTGGTGCTGGATGCACAGACCGCCGCCATCGACAAAGTGCGGGCCGGCAATCACTGGAATCAGCCGCACGAGGCCGCCGTGCGCGTGATAACGCAGGGTCTCGTCAAGCTGGGTCTCATCAAGGGGCCGCTGGTGCGGCTCATCAAGGAAAAGGCCTATGAGCCGTACTTCAATCATCGGACCGGGCATTGGCTGGGCATCGACGTTCACGACGTGGGCGATTACAAAGTGGGCGGCGAATGGCGCGTTCTCGAGGCGGGAATGTCATTGACCGTCGAGCCTGGTATCTACATTCTGCCCTCGCCCCGCGCGCCCAAGGAGTTTTGGAACATCGGTATCCGTATCGAGGACGACGTATTGGTGACGAAGGGCGCGCCGGACGTGTTGACCGGCGCTTTGGAGAGAACCCCCGAGGCCATCGAGCGCCTGGTGTCGGCCGCGTGAGCGAGCGGTTCGATGTCGCGATCGTGGGGGGCGGGATGGTGGGCGCGAGTCTCGCGGTGGCACTCGACAGTGTGGGCGTGCGCATCGTCTTGATCGAAGCCATTGCGCACGATGACGCCTCGCAGCCGAGCTTCGATGAGCGCACGACCGCGCTGTCCAACGGCAGCCGGCGCATCCTCGACACATTGGGTATCTGGCCGGCGGTGTCCGCGGCAGCCACCCCAATTCGCAAAATTCACGTCTCGGACCAAGGGCACTTCGGATTCGCACGTATCGATGCGGCCGAGCAGGGATTGGCCGCGATGGGTTACGTGGTGCCGAATCGCTCATTGGGAGCTGCACTCTGGTCGAGGCTCTCCCACTGCGCCAGTGTGCGCGTGGTCTGCCCGGCGCAGGTACTGCGGGTCAACGTGCGCGCGGAATCGGTGGAACTCGGGCTGATGATGGGCGCAGGCGCAGGTGCAGGCCCCGTCGAAGCTGAGGCCACCACGCTCGAGCCAACCGAGAGCAAAGCGGCCGGGGCCGAACAAACCATCGAGGCGCGTCTCATCGTGGCGGCCGACGGCGCGCATTCCGCGGTGCGCAATGCTTTTGGTGTCGGGACCGAAATCCGCGACTACGAACAGACAGCGGTCATCACCGCGGTGCTGCCGCAGCGCTTCCATGATCACGTGGCATACGAGCGCTTCACCGACTCAGGTCCCCTGGCGTTGTTGCCCCTCGCGGACGGCCGATGCACGCTGGTGTTGACCTTGACGCCGGCCAGGGCGGAGTTGGCCATGGCGTGGTCGGATCAAGAATTTCTTGCCGAGGTGCAACGCCGTTTTGGATTTCGATTGGGACGGTTTCTCAAAGTGGGCCGGCGGGTCCCGTATCCCCTGTCTTTGACGCGCTCGGAACGCACCAGCGCCGGCCGTTGCGTCATCGTCGGCAACGCAGCGCAGAGCCTGCATCCGGTGGCGGGAATGGGATTCAATTTGGGGCTGCGCGATGTCGCGTGCTTGGCGGAACTCGTGGCGGAGCACCGTGGCGCCCAAGATGACGATCTGGGAAGCGGGCCCCTGCAGGCGGAATACGATGCATGGCGCGCCGCGGATCGCACCGGGATCATCGCATTCACGGATGGGTTGGTTCGGCTGTTTTCCAATCCACTGGGCGCGATACAGGGCCTGCGCAACTTAGGTTTGCTTGCTTTCGACTTGGCTGCGCCCGCCAAAGCGGCGCTGTCGCGCCTCAGCACGGGAGCGGCGGGCCGCATCCCAAAGCTGACTCGCGGAGTGATGCTGCGATGAGCCGGGCGTCGACACGCGGGGCGTCCACACGCCGGGCGTCGACACGCGGGGCGCCGGGCAGCGATTTCGACTTCGTGATCGTCGGTGCCGGCATCACCGCCGCGGTCATGGCGAGTTTGGCAGTGGTACGTAAGCTGGGAATGGCGGGACGAGTGGCCATCGTCGCGGGGCGTCCTTCGGCTCCAGCAGCGGCAGCGCCGCTCGCGGAATCGGACTGGGGTTTGCGTGTGTTCGCGTTGAGCCGCGCGTCGCAGCGGCTGCTCGACCACTGCGGTGCATGGCCGTTGCTGCCTCCGCAAAAGATATCGGCGTACGAACGCATGTGCGTATGGGATGCGCGCGGCGAGGCATACGGTACAGGTTCGCTCGATTTCGATTGCGCGGAACTCGGCGAGCCAAATCTTGGGTTCATCGTCGAGGGCGATGCTTTGCAGACGCATTGCCGGCGCGCCGCACGTGCGGCGGGCGTCGTATACATCGATGCCGGCATCGAGGGAATCGTCGTGGGCGAGGCCGACGTCCGCATCCATTTGGATGATGGCCGCGAGCTGCAGAGCCAATTGTTGATCGCGGCCGATGGTGTGGACTCGAAAGTGCGCGCCTTGCTCGGCATCGAAACCGCCGGGCATGCTTATCATCAAGATGCGTTGGTGGCCCACGTGCGTACGGCGAAGGCGCACCGCAACACGGCTTGGCAGCGATTCCTTCCCACGGGTCCGTTGGCTTTCCTGCCGTTGTCCGACGGCCGGTCCTCCCTGGTGTGGACCGCGGCCCGTCCCGAAGCGGCTCGCTTGCGCTCACTGGACCCCGCGGCGTTTGGCGCCGCACTCGCGGCGGCGAGCGGCGAAGTGCTTGGGGCATGCGAACTGACCACGCCGGTGGCCAGTTTTCCGCTCAAGCTGCAATACGCCTTGGACTACGCACGGCCGCGAGCGGTGCTGGTGGGCGATGCCGCACACGCCGTGCACCCACTCGCCGGGCAGGGGCTCAACCTGGGGCTCCTCGACTGCGCGACGCTCGCGGAAGTTTTGAGCGGTGACTCGCGCGGCCCTGGAAGCCGGAGCTCATACGGAGATCACAAGGTGCTGCGGCGTTACGAGCGCCGGCGGAAAGCCGAGAATCTGCTGGCGGCAACGGCGATGGATGGCCTGGAGCGCTTGTTCTCGAGCGCCAATCCGGCCGTCGCGCGATTGCGGGCCGCGGGCCTGGAAGCGGTGGGCAGGGTGCCGCTCATGAAGCGCCGGCTGGCATTGCGCGCGTTGGGTCTCGGCGGCGATGTACCGGCCTTCCTGCAGGCCGATCCGAGCTAAGAACTACCGCCGCACGGATGCCCGCGGCGCGAATGCCCGCCGCGCGAATCGACGGCGTCAGAGTAGGTCGAGTTTGGCCGCGCAAATGAAATCATTGTGCGACAGTCCGCCAATTGAATGGGTCGCAAACACCACGTGGCAATACCCGTACCCGACTTCCAAATCCGGATGGTGGTCCTCGACGTTCGCGATGTGCGCAACCGCGTTCACGAAGCTCATCGTGCGATAGAAGTCCTTGAACTTGTACGATCGCCTAAGGCTCTTGGTGTCCTCGGCGACCTTCCAGTCACCGTGAAGCTCCGCAAGCAATGCAGCCGCCTCGGCAGCGGACATCGGCGGCACGCCCCCTTCGCAAGGCACGCATTTTTTGGCCGCAAGTCCGGTCATGCCGAAATCCGATCGAAGGTTCGTTCGATGTAGCGCTCGACCAGTTCCTGGAACTCTTCGGCTATGCGCTCACCTTTGAGCGTGACGGTCTTCGCGCCGTCCTCGTACACGGGGGCGACCGGGTGCTCGCCCGTCCCAGGCAGACTGATGCCGATGTTGGCGTGCTTGCTTTCGCCCGGACCGTTGACCACGCACCCCATGACCGCGACCGTCATGTCTTCCACGCCGGTATGGCGCTTGCGCCATTCGGGCATGCGGTGGCGGATATGGCTTTGAATCTTTTGCGCGAGTTCCTGAAAATAGGTGCTGGTGGTGCGGCCGCAACCGGGGCAGGCAATGACCATGGGCGTGAACGCCCGCAGGCCCATGGTCTGGAGTATTTCCTGCGCCACGATCACTTCTTGGGTGCGGTCGCCGTTGGGTTCCGGCGTCAACGAAACACGAATGGTATCGCCGATTCCTTGTTGCAACAGCACCCCCATCGCTGCCGTGGACGCAACGATGCCCTTACTGCCCATACCGGCTTCGGTGAGGCCCAGATGCAGCGGGTACGTACAGCGAGCAGCGAGGTTCTGATAGACGGCAATCAGATCCTGAACGCCGCTGACTTTGGCGCTGATGACGATCTTGTCAGCGCCCAGACCTAGTTCCTCGGCGCGCTTGGCGCTATCGAGAGCGGAAACCACAATGGCCTCGCGCATGACGTCGATGGCCGGGAGCGGCGTGGTCCGCTTTGAGTTCTCGTCCATCATTCGCGTAAGCAGGTCCTGGTCGAGACTGCCCCAATTGACGCCTATGCGGACCGGCTTCTCATACCGGCAGGCAGTTTCGATCATTTCCGCGAACTGCGGATCGCGCTTGCTGCCGCGTCCCACATTTCCCGGGTTGATTCGAAGCTTCGCCAAGGCTTGCGCGCACGCGGGGTGGGCCTTGAGCAGCTTATGGCCGTTGAAATGAAAATCGCCGACCAAGGGCGTGCTGATGCCTTGGGCGTCCAATGCCTCGCGGATGTGAGGCACCGCTGCGGCGGATTCGTCATTGTTGACGGTGATCCGGACCAGCTCGGAACCCGCACGGGCCAGCGCCTTGACCTGCGCTGCCGTCCCTCCGATATCGGCCGTGTCGGTGTTGGTCATGGATTGAACGACGATGGGCGCGGAGCCGCCCACGGTGATGGTGCCGACTCGGACGGCCAAAGATTTTCTGCGTGAACTCATACTCCCATTCTACCTTGGGGGCCGGCGGCATCACAGCCTGGCGGCCGGAGGCCGCCGCGGCACTGCGGGGTGCCCGCCGAGCGCTTACAAATCGGCATAATGCGGCCATGACCGCAAGAATCGTCTACTCGACCGGTGTGGGCAGCCTGTGCCCCAATTGCCGGCGAGCCGTCAGAGCGTGCGTCTGCCCCAAGGGAGCCCCGGGCGCGGTCAAGCTCGGCGCCGTGCGCGTCGGCCGGGAAGTCAAGGGACGAGCCGGTAAGGGGGTAACCACGGTGACCGGGCTACCTTTGGCGCCCGCCGAGATCGACGCGCTCGCCACCCGGCTCAAGAAGCGCTGCGGTTCGGGAGGTACCGTGCGCGACGGTGTCATCGAGATCCAGGGGGATCACCGCGATGTCATCGTCGGCGAACTCGGCAAGCTCGGGTGGCCGGCCAAGAAGTCCGGCGGCTAGTACTCAGGCAGGCTCACAGGCCCCGGGTCTTCGCGGCGATCCATTCGCGTACCGTTCGATCCAGCACCGAGAGCGGCACGGCCCCGGTGGCGAGCACCACATCGTGGAATTCGCGGATGTCGAAATTCTCGCCCAATGCGCGGTGCGCGGCGTCGCGCAGCTCGATGATTTTCAGCTGCCCGACCTTGTAGGCCAGCGCTTGTCCCGGCCAGGCGATGTAGCGGTCGATTTCATTGGCGATATCGAGTTCGCTCTTCGGTGCGTTCTCTCTGAAGTAGTCGATTGCCTGCTGGCGCGTCCATCCTTGGGAGTGAATGCCGGTGTCCACGACCAAGCGGACGGCACGCCACATGTCGTACGTGAGCTGGCCGAACTTCTGATAGGGATCGGTGTACAGCCCGACCTGCGCCCCAAGACTTTCCGCGTACAGCGCCCAGCCTTCGACGTAGGCGGTAAAGTCGCTCATGCGCCGGATCATCGGCACGCCGGCCGAGTTTTCGTATTGCAGCGCTGTTTGCAGGTGATGGCCGGGCACCGCCTCGTGAGCGGTCAGCACCTCCATCTCCCACTTCGGACGCGCTGCCGGCTTGAACAAGTTGACGTAGAAATATCCGGGGCGCGATCCGTCGCTCGACAGCGGCTGGTAATACGCGGTGGTCGTGTTCGGTGCGCTCGTTTCGGGGACGGGCCGGACGCCGTACGGGGTGCGGGGCAGTTTGCCGAACAGCGTCACGAGGTTCGGATCGATGCTCTTGGCGATCACCATGTAGGCATGCAGCAGGTCGTTCGGATCGGTGTAGAAAAATTTCGGGTCGGTGCGTAAATAGCGCGAGAATTCCTGGAAACCGCCTTTGAATTTCAGGGCCGCGATGACTTTTTCCATTTCGCCGCGTATGCGTTTGACCTCGTCGAGCCCGACGGTGTGAATCGCATCAGCCGTCAAGGGCATGGTGGTGTGGTACTCGATGAGTTCACGGTAGTACGCCGCTCCATCGGGTGTGTCGGCGACGGCGATGCTGCGGCGGCACGCCGGCAAATAGGTGCCGTCGAAGAATTTTTCGAATCGAGCGAAGGCGGGCAGCACGCCGGCCGCGATGGCCGCGCGGCCGGCGGCCGTCAACCGCGCAGCGTCGGCCGCCGATACCGTGGGCGGAAACCGCTTGAATGGAGTAAAAAAAGGACTGTCCTCAGGGTTGACCACTCGCTGCGCGGCGAGCTGCGGCATGACCCGCTCCATGACGACTCTGGGTTGCGTGCGCTTTTCGCGGATCCCGAGGCGCAGCAGTTCGGTCACCTGATCGACATAGGCGCCGAAACCTTGCAAACGAGCGATCCAATTTTCATAGTCGTGCACGGTGGCGAACGGCATGATCTCGGTAATCTCGTTGGCCGTCTGCACGCTGCCCTCACTCTGGAGACTTCCCAGGTGACTCACGGCATAGACGTAGGGCTTGAACGGCGCTGTCGTGATACGGCGTCCGAACTGCACTTTCGCGATCTCATAATTGAGCCGATCGGCGGCCGGCATGCCGCTGACGTCGATTTTCATCAGGGCCGCGAGCGCGGCGCGATCCAATTGGCGACTTCTCTCGATGGCGGGCAGCGATAGGTCCGGCCAGCGGTCGTCGTAGCGCGGATCGCCGACTGCCGTGGCGAGGGTTGGGTCCTCGCGCAGCCAGCGCTGCCACTCGGACTCGTACAGCGCCTCCAGCGCAGACTTCGCGTTCGCGCGCCCCGCTTCGAGTAGCGGGGGTGGGGCGCCGGCCAGGTCGGCCGAGTGCGAGCACAGGCCCAGGAATGACATCAAAAACGCTGCGCTGGTTGGCTTGAATCTGCTTCGTTGCATTTTTGGGATTATATCGGCTGCGAAATCCAACATGGGCCCAAGATTCCAGAGCGCGCTCCGCATACAATGCCGGCCGATGGAAAGAGATAAACCGATCGGTACCACGCGGCTGTTGCGCGCTTTCGGTTATTCCTATCAAGGCTTCTTGCACGCGTGGCGGGAAGAGGCCGCGTTTCGCCAGGAAGTCTGCCTTTCCCTATTGGTGATACCGCTGGGTGTATTCTTGGGTCGTTCGGGCGTGGAACGGGCCCTGCTCGTATGTCCCATGCTGCTGATTTTAGTGGTAGAAATCTTGAACAGCGCCGTCGAGGCCGTGGTCGATAGATCCGGTACCGAGCGCCACCCGCTGGCCGGCATGGCCAAAGACATGGGGTCCGCGGCCGTCATGCTGACCTTCGTCTTACTCGGAACCGTCTGGCTCCTCGTTTTGTCCGATCACGGACCCTAACAAAGAAGGATCGGCATGGCGCGCATCTCCCTATTTTTGTCGCTATTTCTCTTGTGGAGCGCGCACGCGCTGAGCGCAAGTTCGCCCAAGAGTTCGAATCCGGTCAGGGCGCCGGAATCGGTCAGAACGTCGGGTCCGGTCAACAGCCCGGGCACGGCAGCCAATTGGGCGCAGACGCTCGGACGGATCGCCAGCGGCGTGGTAACGATTCAAATCGACAGCGCCCGAGCCTTCGACACCGAATGGAACACGTCTGCCCAGGCGACCGGCTTCGTAATCGACGCGAAACGCGGCCTCATTCTCACGAATCGGCATGTGGTTACGCCGGGACCGGTCACGGCGCAGGCCACTTTCCAGAACCGTGAGGAAGTGCAGCTCTACCCGGTGTACCGCGATCCGGTGCACGATTTCGGCATCTATCGTTATGACCCGGCCAAGCTCAAATTCATTCAACCCGCGGAACTGCCGCTGTATCCCGCCGGTGCCGTCATCGGTCGCGAGATCCGCGTGGTCGGCAATGATGCCGGCGAACAGCTGTCGATCCTCGCGGGCACCCTGGCGCGCCTGGATCGTGAAGCGCCGGAATACGGCTACGGCAAGTACAACGACTTCAACACGTTCTATTACCAAGCGGCGTCAGGCACGTCCGGGGGTTCCTCGGGATCGCCGGTAATCGACATCGATGGGCGCGTGGTGGCACTGAATGCCGGGGGGGCGACCGGCGCGGCGTCGAGCTTCTATCTGCCGCTGACCGCCGTCGTCAGAGCGCTCAAATTCGTCGAAGCCGGCAAGCCGGTGCCGCGCGGAACCCTGGAAACCGTATTCAAATACACGCCCTATGATGAGCTGCGGCGGCTCGGCTTGAATCCCGATACCGAGGCGCGGATGCGCAGGACGTATCCGAAACTGACGGGCATGTTGGTGGTCGAGGACGTACAGCCCGGTTCCGTGGCGGACGGCCTGTTGGCTCCCGGCGATATCCTGGTGGCGATCGACGGCAAGCCGGTGCCTGAGTTCTTCGCTTTGGAAAACACGCTCGACGATCACCTGGGACAGCAGGTCGATGTAGAAGTGCAGCGCGGCAGCGCCACGCTGCGGCATGCCTTGGCCGTGCAATCATTGGGCGCGATCACCGCCGATGAGTACATCGAATTCGGCGAGGCGGTGGTGCATACGCTCTCGTATCAGCAAGCGCGCCACTACAACCTCGCCGTCAAGGGCGTTTATGTGGCGAATCCCGGGTATGTATTCGGCAGCGCCGGGATACCGCATGGGGCGCTGTTGAGTTTCTTCAACGGTAAGAAAATGGAAACCCTCGCGGACTTCGAGGCGGCCCTCGCGGATCTGGCCGATGGCGCACGCGCGGCGGTGCGCTACGTGACGCTCGAGGACCCGCGCGCCATGCAGCTCAAGGTCATCCGCATGGATAGGCGCTGGTTCCCGGCGCGCAAGTGCAAACGTGACGACACCCTGGGGTTCTGGCCGTGCGTAGGCATCAATGCGGGACCCCTGCCGTCGAGCGTACCGCCGGCAGGCACGCAATTTGCCAAGACCGGGGACGTGCGCATCGATCGGTTGGCGCCGTCCCTGGTGATGGTGACCTTCGACATGCCCTATTCTGTCTCAGGCGTTACCGAGAAGAACTATCACGGTACCGGCATCATCGTGGATGCGCAGCGCGGTTTGGTCGTGGTCGACCGCAATACCGTACCCCTCGCCTTGGGCGACGTGCGCGTCACGTTCAACGGAACCGTCGAGGTGCCCGGAAAAGTGGAGTTCATTCATCCCCTGCACAATCTGGCCGTGGTTTCGTACGATCCGAAATCGGTCGGCGACACTCCGGTGCGCGCCGCCACGCTGATAGACAAGCCCTTGGGCGCGGGCGACGACGTGTGGGTGGTGGGAGAGCGCAGCGATTCGAAGATCATGTCGCAGAGGACTCAGGTGGCGAGCGTGGATGCGGTGGCGTTTCCGTTGTCGCGCACGTTACGCTTTCGCGACAGCAATCTTGAAGTGGTGAGCCTAGTCAACGCGCCCAACGACTTCGACGGCGTGCTCGCGAACGACAAGGGCGATGTACTCGCACTGTGGTCGAGTTTCGCGTTCGAAACTCAGCGCGATCTCGAGCAGGTGAACCGCGGCATCCCGACCGATCTGGTCACCGAGATGATCCATGCCGTCGCCGACGGGAAGCGCCTTTATTCGTTCGAAGCGGAGTTCGACTTGGAATCCCTGGCCAGTGCCCGCAAGCTGGGCCTGCCGGATGAATGGGTGCGCCGCTTCGAAGTGCATAACCCGCAACGCCGTCAGGTGCTCAGCGTGAATCGGCTGGTGGCGGGGTCCCCCGCGGCGGCGTTGCTCGAGCCGGGCGATCTGTTGCTCGCCATCGACGGCAACGTCGTGAATCGCTTCCGCGAAGTCGAGCGCGCCGTCCAGCAGCCCAACGTCGCGGTGACCGTGTGGCGGGATGGCGCGGAAAGGACGCTGCAAATGCAGACTTCGGCGCTGAACGGCCACGACATCGATCGCATCGTGATTTGGGCCGGGGCCACGCTGCAGGCGCCGCATCGCGCCATGGCGGTACAGCGCGGCATTGCGTCCAACGGGGTTTTCGTCTCCTTTTTCTTTTATGGATCTCCGGCGACCCACTACGGACTGTATGCCGGGCGGCGCATCACGGAAGTGGACGGACAAGCCACCCCCGATCTGGACGCGTTCATCAAAGTGGTGCGGGGCAAGCCCGATCGTGCCTCACTGCGGCTGACGACAGTGAGTTGGAATGGCCAGACCGACGTGATTACCTTGAAGCTGGACAAGCACTACTGGCCGGCCTATGAACTCGATCGCCAGGCCGACGGAAGTTGGACGCGGATTGCCCTGGACCCGCCAGAAGCTTCGACGGCGAGCGCTGCGGCGCTTGCCGCGCGCTAATCAGCGGCGTACGCGATGGTGGGCGCCCGTGTAGCCAAACGACGACATGGGGACGCATCGCGCCGGGGCAAGAGCATGACTACGAGGTTGGACGCAAAAACGGCACTGGCACACACTTGTTCAGACTCGCGCGCGAAGCGGCCTTTGCTCATGTCTTAGTCTTGATATCATGCGCCCGTGGTAAGAGCTACACAAACCGAGATCGAAGAGGCCGTGGAAATGTTGCGCGCCGGCGAGCTAGTGGTATTCCCTACGGAAACCGTCTACGGGCTCGGTGCCAATGCTTCGAACCCTGCGGCAGTCCGTAAGATATTCGAGGTGAAGGGGCGTCCCGCGGACCACCCCGTCATCGTGCACCTGGACAATCCGCGGTACCTACACCGCTGGGTATCTACCTTGCCGGCCGTTGCGGAAAAGCTGGCGGCCCGGTTCTGGCCGGGACCTCTGACCTTGATCTTGCCGAAAGCGGAGAATGTGAACGACATCGTGACGGGCGGCCAGGACAGCATCGGCATTCGCGTGCCTTCGCATCCCATCGCACAGCAGCTCTTGACCGCGTTCGGCGGCGGCATTGCCGCGCCCTCCGCCAACCGCTTCGGGCGTTTGAGTCCGACCAAGCCCGAGCATGTGCGCGATGAACTGGGTGACGCGGTCGGAATGATCTTGGACGGCGGCGAGTCGCCCATTGGCCTCGAATCGACCATCGTATCCTGCCTGGGCAATGAAGCCCGCCTGCTGCGTCCGGGATTCATTACGCGCTCGCAATTGGAACAGGTGGTCGGCGACCTGGCCGTCGGCGGCTCGGTGCCGCGAGTGTCCGGGGACCGGCGGTTGCACTACGCGCCCGCTACGCCGCTGGCGATCGTCTCCTCCGACGATCTGGAGAAATTTGCGGGGGAGTTCGTCGCCAGGCAGCAAAAAGTAGCTGTCTTGGCCATGCGCCCGCCCCTCAACACGCAGCGCTACATGACCTGGATCAACGCAGGCAAGAAGCCGGATACCTATGCACACAACCTCTACAACCACCTGCGTACGCTCGACAGCGCGGGTTGCGCCAGAATCTTGGTGCAGGAGCTGCCGGAGGATGAACGCTGGGCCGCCATCCTCGACCGGCTGCAGCGCGCCAGCGGCATCGAGGATGGCGACCCGCTCGAACTGAGCGCGGGCTAGTACGAATGGCTCCGACGAAGATGGCCCGGATCCGCAAGTTGCCCGCGGGCGAAGCACTGGAACTCGATCCGTCACAGGATCCGTTCGCTCGCGAGTCGATCGAGCACTTGGCAAAGCGCTACGGATCACCGTTGTTCATCATCGACGCGGCGCGGGTCCGCGCCCAGTACCGGCGGCTGGCCGCCGCACTGCCGAATGTCGATTTGCATTACGCCCTCAAGCCGCTGCCGCATGCCGCGGTGATTCGGACGCTGCGCGAGGAGCAGGCTTATTTCGATCTCGCGACCAACGGCGAAGTCGATCTGGTACGGCGCTGCGGTGTGACGCCCGACCGCTGCATCCATACCCATCCGATCAAGCGCGACAGCGATATCCGCACGGCATTGGACTATGGCGTCAGCCTGTTCGTGGTCGACAATCCGGACGAGCTGCGCAAATTCGTCAAGTATCGGACCCGAGCGCGGGTGCTCCTTCGCGTGTGTTTCCGCAGTCCCGATGCCGTGTGTGATCTGTCGAAGAAGTTCGGCTGCGCCCCCGATGCGGTAGAGCAGTTGCTGATGCTCGCCGCGGAACTGCGCGTTCGTATCGAGGGGCTGTCGTTCCACGTGGGGTCGCAGGCGGTGGATCCTGGGATGCATGTCGAAGCCGTACGCGTATGCGGTGAGTTGATACGCCGCGCCGCGGACCGCGGCCATGACCTGCGCATCGTCGACATCGGCGGCGGCTTTCCCGTGGATTATTCGCGGCAATCTCCGGCGATCGAGGAGTACTGCGCACCGATCCGCGTCGCGCTCGAGGCGCTCGGGCCGGGCGTTCGAATCATTGCCGAGCCGGGCCGCTACATCGCGGCCCCTGCGGCCATCGCCGTATCCTCCGTCATGGGCCGTGCGCTGCGCGACGGCCGCTGGTGGTACTACCTTGACGATGGTGTATACGGCAGCTACAGCGGGCAACTGTACGATCACGCGCGATACCCGATCGAAGCACTGGCGGCACCGGGTATATCCTACCCATCGGTGTTGGCCGGACCCACGTGCGACAGCATCGACGTTATCGGCGAGAATCTCGAATTGCCGATGCTCGATGTCGGTGATCTGCTCGTAGGACGTGCGATGGGAGCGTACACCTGGGCGTCCGCGTCGGAATTCAATTTCTTTCCGCGCGCGACCGTGTTGGCGCTCGATCAGGGCCGGCTCCTGATCGACCGGGGGGCGGGATGATTTGGACCAGAAGAAGGTTGCTGGGCGTGGGCGGCGCACTGGCGGGGATGGCGGCGGCTGGTGTGCGGGCGCGGCCGGCCGGCACGAACCAAGGTGCGCCGGCGGAATCGGCAAGTCCGACCCCGCCCGTCGCAGAGGGGGTGTCGGGCGCAGCCGCGGCGTCGAGCGGCGCGGCGAAGCACATTTCTTTGCAGAACCTGCACACCGGGGAAAGACTACACATCGAGTTTTTCCGCGGCGGCGAGTACGTTCGCGACTCGCTGGCCGCCATTCAAGTGTTGCTGCGCGACTTCCGCAACGACGAGCAGCACGCGATCGATCCGACGCTGATGGATTATTTATACGATGTCGCGCGGCACGCCGGCGCGGACCCGGTATTCAGCATCATTTCGGGCTATCGGTCGCCGCAAACCAATGCCCTGTTGCGCGAGCGCAGCAGCGGCGTGGCGCTGCGCAGTTTGCATTTGGAGGGACGTGCCGTCGACGTACGGCTCGCCGGGGTCGATTGCGCAGCCCTCGCCGGCTACGCCCGGAATTTGACGCGCGGCGGGGTCGGGTACTACCGCACGTCGGATTTCGTCCACTTGGATACGGGCGCGTTTCGGACCTGGAACGGCTGAGCCAACGCTGGTAGGTGCCCGCGCTGCCGTCATTCCGGCGGCTAGAAATAGCTTACCGTCAGCAGCGGCGCCCGAGTTGACCGATCCGCTCCGGTGGTGTCGCTGATTTCGAGCAGTACGGGGATTGATGCATCTTCAGATATGCGCACCTGGAAGTCGTTGAGGTTCAATCTTTGGGCTTCCATCATCAATGGAGTCACGTCAAGCGAGATATTGGTACCAACATCCGCTTCGGAAAACTGCCGGCTCACGACCATAGATGCCAGTGGCGGTTGGATCGAACGATCGAAATCGGTTCCGATCAGCGTCGGCGGCTGAAAGGACACGAGCTCGATGAGAAGGGGAATCGTGCCGCTAGCCGGTTGGATACTATTGATATAGATATCGAGGTAAGCCGAATCGATAATTGCATTACCGGGAATACCCCCTGCGCCGGTTAGGGGGAAGTCCAAGAACGCCCTGAACTCCGTGAGCGTTGCGGGATAGATCCCCGCGAACACACTTTGAACGGTTGGGGACATACCCTGGACTATGTTGTACGTTGCGGGCGCCGTTTGTTCGATATCGCCGTCAAAGCCCGGGTCGCTCGCGATCTGTCTGGTAATCGCCCGCGGTGGACCACCGCCGCCGGACCCTCCGCCAGACCCTCCACCGCACCCGCCGAGGCTGATCGCAGCGCAGGCTATGGAAACCGTAAGAATTTTAATATAGGTCATTGCGCCTCCCCGGTGCCATGGACGCATTGTACGCTCGAAGAGAATTCCCCATCGGCCTGGTCAACCGAACGAGGGCTATCGGTATCGAGTACGCCCCGCGTCGGGTGTACGACCGAGCCTTAGGAATAAACCAATACGCGCCAATTCTGCCTCGAGACCCGCATGAAAGGCTGGATCCTGCGGCGCGCGGCCGCTCACATAGCCGAACGACCCGCGCAGAGTGCCCTGGGTCACCGCCAGATTGCCCCAGCCGATCACTCGGTCGTGCCACAGAAGAGGTAGGGCGTAATAACCGAGCTTGCGCTTGGGCGCCGGCATGTAGGCTTCGAAGCGATAGACCCAGTCCCAGAAAATTGTGAAACGGCGGCGGTCCCAGACGATGGGATCGAAGGGTGTCACGAGGCGCACTTCGTCGTCGTGCCGCCAGCGGCGCGATGCCGGCGATTCGGTCGCCGGGAAGTACCAGTCTATGCCGCCCACGCGTGTGTGGCCGAAGCGCTGCTTGGCGCGCGCCAACGCGGCTGCGCGTTGCGGCTTCCACTGCGGTACGCCGCCGCACAAGAGGCTCATGAGTTGGCCAAGGCTTGGCGCCGGCAGGGGTGCGTACTTGTGCATCACCACGTCCACCAGCGCATCGAAGCGGGCGCTCGCCGTCGACGCGTCCTGAAGTTCCGCGGCGGACTCATCGGCAGCGCTCTCGCGAACGGCGTAAATTCGGGTCCCACCCTCGCGGCGCGCCACTCGGAGCAGGCCGCGATAGTGCATGTCGTCGAGCAGATGCGTGGTCGCATTCGACGAGCCGCCAAACCAGTTGGTGATCTTGCCATGCGCGAAGTGTGCGTCGACGACCCGGGGGTGCACCGCACCACGTTCGCGGATGAACTCGAGGACCGCCTGTGTATTTTGCCGGCGCACCGGCGTCCACTTCACTTTCGGCACCCGCGGGTGCATGAGTCTCTGATGCACGCGGGGCAGGAATCCATAGTTGACGAAAAAATCTTCCTCGATGGGCAGCTTCGGGTAGCGCCGCTCGAGATCGCCCGCGCAATAATCGACGACACGGTGGCGCAACGTCAAATCTTGCGCGCGGGCGGGGGCGCGGATCGGATCCGCCTGCACGAAGCCGAGTTTGCCGATGGCTCGCCCGAGGGTGGTCGGCTCGAACAGCGAACGCGCGACTGCGTAGCTGCGCAAATGATCGAGGGTGATTCGCATTGCTTCTAAGGGTCCCCGGAGCGCGCCGCGGTACGACGCGCTCTTGTGGCCGCGGCCTCCGAGCGTGGGCGCCTCGAGTTCAGCGCTTCAATCAGCCGCTGATCATGACCATAGATATCGTCGAAGAACAGAACACTCCCTTGCTCGTTCGCCAGTGCGGTGCCATAGACGAAAAACACGCGAATATGCTCTTTCAATGTCACCGTCACGGGGCTGGTGCCGTTCATCGCGGCTTCGATTTTCTCGCGTGTCCACTCCGGCGAGGCGCGCAACACGTACTGCGCGAGACCCACCGGGTCGCTGACGCGTACACAGCCGTGGCTGAAGTCGCGCCGCGATTCGCCGAACAGCGCCTGCGCCGGCGTGGAATGAAGGTATACGTTGTACGGGTTCGGCAACATGAATTTGACCAGCCCCAGCGAGTTGTTCGGGCCCGGCTTCTGCCTCACCCGCAAGATTCCCTTGGCAAGGAGCTCGACGTTCTCGGCGGTGTTGGGCATGACCGTAGCGCCATCTCCGCTGCCGCGCACGATTTCCATTTGACGCTTGTCGATGCTGGCGGGATTGGCGCGCGCGGCCGGCACGATCTCCTTCAGCGTGATGCTGTACGGTACTTCCCAGTAAGGACGAAAAATGAGGTAGGTCATGTCGGCCGTGAACACCGGCGTTTGCGTCGGCTCGAATGCCTTGCCGACGATGACGTCCATTTGACGAATCCGCGCTTCCGAGTCGGTGGTGGACTCGAACGCGAACAGGCGGAATTGCGGGATGTTCACGATGATGGGTGCGCTCACGAGCTCCGACGGCATCCAGCGCCAGCGCTCCATGGTCAGTTCGATCTGGCGGACGCGCCCACCGAGCGGCTTGGTAAGTTCCGTGAACGTGGCGGCACCGAGAATGCCGTCCGGCTTCTCACCGTGCCGATTTTGGAAACGCTTGAGCGCATCGACCAGAGGGGAGGTGAGCGTGGCCGGCGAGGCGTCCTCGGTGGAATCGCCCAGGGCGGTCAATAGGCGCTGTAGTTGCGCGGCACCGGCGTAAGAGTCGCCGGCCTTCAGCGCCTTCGGCGCGGAGGGCGAAGCGGGCAGGGGCGGCAGGTCGTTGATCCCGTCCTCGGCCGCCAGCGCTCGATAGTGCGACAGCTCGCGCTTCAGTAGCGCGTAGTGAGTGAATTGCGGTTCGAGCGCATCGATGGCGATGGCGACATTCACGGCGGCCGCCACATGAGCCAGGGTCGTCGGGATATCCAATTTGATCCGTTCGACGGTCAGGTTGTGCCCCACCGTCGCGGGGTCGACGCGTCCGTAATGAAGGTCGGACAGGAATCGAATACCTGCCAGCGACAAGCTCGCGTCGAACAGCGCCCACTGCTCGATTCCCGGCCGCGGCGCATGGATCAAGTCGGCCAACGAAGAGGTCAGGCGGTTGCCGGGATAGTCATCAGGTTCCAACCCGCGCTGTGCCGCCTGGCGCAGCTCCTGCAGAAGATCAATGGCGGCCGTGGTCGGTTTCTCGCCATCGCTCCACAACAGGCGGTAGCCACCGGCTGCGTACAATCCGGCAATCCCCTCTCGGTCGAGGAGCGTGCTCGACCCGTCGAGATACGCCGGATTGCTTTCTTCGAGGACCCGGCGGAGCGCATCTGCGGCGGGGACTGGCGGCGGGCCTTGGGCGAGTGGCGCCGGGCCTGGGGCGAATGCCGGCGCGCCCGCCGCACACACAGCGATCAGTATCGCCGTGGCCGCCATTGCCCGTCGAACGCGCGGGATCAAAGTACTTCGCCGCGGCATTTGCTAGGATTCCGGCGATGTATGGACATGCTGCATGGTTCCCGTTGACGATACTAGGCCTTGCCGGTTGTTCGGCCCCTGCCTCCACCGCATCCCAACCGGGATCCGCAGGGTATTCGACCGCGCAGACGGGTGCACGGATATATAACGGAAACTGCATCGCGTGCCACCAGCCAGACGCGCGCGGCGTCCCGGGAGTGTATCCAAGCCTGGTCGGATCGCCGGTGATTCTGGGCGATCAAAGGGAGCTGGCGCTGTGGGTGGTCAAAGGGCAGCGGCCGCCGTCCTTGCCGCCGGGACGCTACCCCACCATGATGCTCGAGTTCGACTGGATGAAGCCCGGTGATGCGGCCGCACTGTTCACCTACCTGCGTTCGAGTTTCGGCAATGCCGCGCCGCCGGTGGATCCTGCCGCGGTAGCCCAGGCTTTGGGCGAGCAGCCGTGAACAGCTCGAGCATGAGCGAGGCTGCGGCGCCGACGACCGCGATTCACACGCTCGTCGATCGCTGCCGGGCCGCTGACTATCCGCCCCTCGTCGCCAGGGTGCGTTCCGGCTGGGCAATCATGGGCGAGAGGCAGCTGTTCGCGGGCTATTGCCTGCTGATTCCGGATCCGGTGGTCCCGCACCTCAACGCGTTGACATCCGTCAGCCGCGCGCAATTCCTGTCGGACATGGCGCTCGTGGGCGACGCGATCATGGCCGCCACGTCGGCAGTGCGGATCAATTATGCGATGTTCGGCAACCTCGAGCCGGCACTGCACGCGCATTTATTTCCTCGCTGCGCGGATGAACCGCAGGCGACGCGGACCGCGCAGCCGTGGGCGTTCGATTGGAGCCTGGCGCCGGAATACTCGGTTGCTGCCCACGGCGATCTCAAGCGCCGCATTGCCGCCCATATGGAAGAGGCCCACATTGCGCTGCATCCCGGGGCCCGGGGTCGGTTAGAATGCGGCCCACTTTAGCCGAAGTACTTCCAATGTCCGAATCCGCCATATCCGAGCTCGGAAGGGTGGCGCAATTGCCCGCGCTGCGCCTGAAGCGCAATGAAGATCGCCGGTTGCATGCCGGTCATCTGTGGGTCTTCAGCAACGAAGTGGATACGCAGCAAACACCGCTGAACAAGTTCCAAGCGGGCGCATTGGCGCGGGTGTTGGCGCACAATGACCGGGCGCTGGGCCTGGCGTACGTGAACCCGAAGTCGCTCATCAGTGCGCGCATGCTCGATACGTGGACGATGCCCGATGCGGCATGGTTTGCCGCGCGAATCCGCGTGGCGCTTGCGTTGCGCGAACGCTTGTACCGCGAGCCTTTCTATCGTGTGGTGTATGGCGAGTCGGATGGGCTGCCCGGCTTGGTGGTCGACCGTTACGGGACGCAGTGCGTGGCGCAGATCGGCACGGCGGGCATGGAACTGCTCAAGCCTCATATTCAACGAGCACTTCTGCAGGTTCTCGAGTGCGATGCGCTTTTGTTCAAGAACGACAGCGGCGCTCGCGAACTGGAGGGACTGCCGAGCTATGTCGAGGCCGCCAAGGGCGATTTCGACGAGCATGGGCTGGTGGTCGAGGACGGGCTGAAATTCAGCGCGCCCTTGGCGCTCGGGCAGAAAACCGGCTGGTTCTTCGATCAGGCCGCGAATCGGCGCGCGTTGTCCGCGTATGTGCGCAAGGGCGCCCGCGTCTTGGATGTTTTCAGTTACGTCGGCGCATGGGCGGTGCGCGCTGCGAAGGCGGGGGCGTCCGAAGTCGTCTGCGTCGACAGTTCCGCGGCGGCGCTGGATCTTGCCGTAAAGAACGGCGAACGCAACGGTCTGACGGTGTCGGCCCGCAAGGGCGATGCCTTCGATGTGCTCGAGGCGCTGGCGAAGGAAGGCGCGCGCTTCGACGTGGTGATCGTCGACCCACCGGCCTTTGCCAAGCGCCGCAAGGATCTGCCCAAGGCGCTGGCGGCCTACAAGCGTTTGAATCAGCTGGCCATGCAGGTTCTCGCCGGCGACGGTATTCTGGTTTCGTGTTCCTGCTCTTATCATCTGAGCGCGGAGGATCTGCAGGATGCAATTGCCAAGGCGGCGCGCGCCGCGGACAAGCATTTGCAGATTCTCGAGCTGGGCGGTCAGGCCCCCGACCACCCAGTGCATCCGGCTATCCCGGAAACGCGCTATCTGAAAGCTTATTTTTGTAGAGTGACCGACGGTCTAAAGTAAAACTCATGCTGACCTACCCCAACATCGATCCCATTGCGATTTCCATCGGCCCGTTGCGCGTGCATTGGTATGGGATCATGTATCTCATCGGCTTCGTCGCGGCTTGGTGGCTGGCCCGATATCGGGCGCGGCAGCCGGGCTCGACGTGGACGGCGCTCGATATCGACGATCTCATCTTTTACTGCGCCATCGGAGTGATCGTCGGCGGCAGGGTAGGGTGGTGCATCTTCTACGGCCGCGACGTCATTGCGGAGAACTGGCTCAACATCTTCCATATCTGGGACGGCGGAATGTCGTTCCACGGAGGACTCGCCGGCGTGCTGATTGCCGGCATGGTATTCGCACGGGTCAAGCACAAATACGTTGCCGACGTAGCGGATTTTCTTGCACCGTTGCCCGGCATCGGATTGATGGCGGGCCGTATCGGGAATTTCATCAACGGTGAACTGTGGGGTAAACCGACGGATGTGCCGTGGAGTTTCGGCGTGCCCAACGCCGACGGGGTCTTGGTGGCGAGGCATCCATCCCAGCTTTACGAGGCGGCTCTGGAGGGGCTGCTGCTGTTCGTGATTTTATGGTGGTACACGAGCAAGCCACGCCCCCGACTGGCGCCCATCGGTCTTTTCCTGATCGTTTACGGCTGCGGCCGCTTCGCGGTCGAATGGGTCAGGCTTCCGGATGCCAACATCGGCTATCTCGTCGGCGGTTGGTTGACCATGGGCATGTTGCTGACGACGCCGATGATCTTCCTGGGAGCGATCATAATGATCTATGCCTATCGCCGCGACCAAAAGAGCGGCAACTCGGGCGCCGTCAGGGCCTGACCGTGCGGCAGTACCTCGATTTTCTACGCCACATACGTGAGTCGGGGGCGCGGAAGGAGGACCGTACCGGCACGGGCACCTTGAGCGTCTTCGGCTATCAGATGCGGTTCGATCTGGCCGCGGGATTTCCGTTGGTCACTACGAAGAAACTCCATCTACGTTCCATCATCCATGAGCTCTTGTGGTTCCTGAAGGGCGATACCAACGTCCGGTATCTGCACGACAATGCGGTTACCATTTGGGATGAGTGGGCGGACGAGGACGGCAACTTGGGCCCTGTTTATGGGCGCCAGTGGCGCAGTTGGGCGACCGCGGACGGCCGCGAAATCGACCAGCTTGCCGCTATCGTCGAGCAAATCAAGGCCAACCCCGGCTCGCGGCGCTTGGTCGTCAGCGCCTGGAACGTGGGCGAGCTCGACAAAATGGCACTGCTGCCCTGCCACGCGTTGTTCCAGTTCTATGTGGCCGACAATCGATTGTCGTGCCAGTTGTATCAGCGCAGCGCCGACGCATTGCTGGGCGTGCCCTTCAATGTGGCATCCTACGCACTGCTTACCCATATGGTCGCGCAGCAGTGCGCGTTGGATGTGGGGGATTTCGTGTGGACCGGGGGGGACTGCCATCTGTACCTGAACCACCTGGATCAGGCCGATGTACAGCTGACGCGCAGCCCGTACCCGCTGCCACGTCTCCACATTCGACGCCAACCCCCGGACTTGTTCCATTACACGTTTGACGATTTTGACATTCAGAATTATCAATCTCACCCGGCGATCAAAGCTCCGATTGCCGTCTAACGTCCGAGCCACAGGATCTTATGAAAAAGCGCGCCAGCCGCCTGCCCTTGTACGAAGTACGCCACTCTGCCATCCATGGCTACGGAGCATTTGCATTACGACGGATTCGCAAAGGAACCACGGTCACCGAATACCTGGGCGAGAGAGTCAGCCACGCCGAAGCGGACGCGCGCTACGAGGACAAGGATCCGAATGACAACCACACGTTTCTGTTCACGGTGGATTCCAAGACGGTGATCGACGGCGGCGTCGGCGGCAACGATGCACGCTACATCAACCACGGCTGCGAACCGAACTGCGAAAGCACGACGCAGAACAAACGTATCTATGTCGAGGCCATCCGGACCATACAGCCCGGTGAAGAGCTGGCGTACGATTATCAGATCGAGCGCGACCCCGAGGATCCGCCCAACGTCGACGAAATTTTCGCCTGCCGCTGCGGCGCCACCAAGTGCCGGGGCAGCATGTTGGTCGCGCGAAAGAAACCTCGTAAAAAAGTCGCCGCTCGGGCGGCGTCCAAAAAACGCGTAAAGAAGGCCAAGAAAAAGTCCCGATCGGCAGCCGCAGGAGCGGCGGGGCGCGAAGCCGCCCGGCGGTTGGCGTCCCGGCGCAAAGCGCGCCCCTAGACGTCATGGGCGTCGAATTCGAGGACAGCTCCTGCGCGGGATTGTCCGCCGGGTTGCTTGCGGAGGGAGTCGCCGTTCAGGACCGCTTCGTTCCGCAGGCACGCATCCACGCGCTGATCGACTGCGCTCAGCGCCGCCTTGGACGCGGTGATTTCGGCGCCGCCCGAATCGGCTCCGATCACCGATTGCAGCGGCGTGCGGAAATTCGCGGCGATCACATCTGTTGGCTTGACGAGCCGCTGTTCGCTGAAGAGCGAGCGCTATTGAGCGATCTGGAACAGCTGCGACTGGAGCTCAACGCCCGAGCATTTCTCGGTTTGTTCGATCTCGAATTGCACTATGCCTGGTACCCGCCGGGCGCCGGCTATGCGCCTCATGTCGACCAGCCGATGGGCCGCGAGCAACGCAGAGTGTCGCTGGTCCTCTACCTCAACCACGCGTGGCAACCGGACGATGGCGGGGAGTTGCGGATCTTCGGTCCCGAAGGCGAGCGCGACATCGAACCCATTGCGGGCCGGCTCGTTTGTTTCTTGACGGCTGGACGGAAACACGCCGTGCTGCCGACGCGGCAAACTCGCCTGAGCATCACCGGCTGGTTCAGGCGGCGAGAGGCCACCCAATGAGTAGCGACCGCGACGCATCGCTGATAGCGCGCATCGCTTTGCGCAGCTGCCGGCAGGGCCATCCACCGTCCCTGCGCTAGATGTGTGCGTGCGCCCCAAGGCGCGCTCGCCAACATGGCAGCGTGCGGTTCACAACCGGTCCGCGCCGGCACAGCGCAGCCACTCGGCATTTGGCATGAATGTTGCTGCAATCGTAGTGGTATCATAGCTGGAATAGCCGTGACGTCCGCAGCGGTAATTTCACGATGATTTTCAAGAGTATTGGTTGCAATTATGCGCTTGCCGTCGCTCAAGTTTCTCAAGACCTTCCAGGTCGCGGCCAAGCTGCAAAGCTTCAAAGCCGCTGCTGAAGAATTATTCGTTACGCCGTCGGCGGTCAGTCATCAGATCAAGGCGCTCGAAGAGCAATTGGGCGTCGCGCTATTCGAGCGGGGCGTACGCACGCTGACCCTGACCGATGCCGGGGCGCACTACCTCGAACACATCAACGATGTTTTCGCGAAGCTCGAGAAAGTGACGGAACAGTTACAAGTGCGCTACGGGCGCACCATCATTCGCTTGAACGTACCGCCGTTCTTCGCCAACGAATTACTCCTGCCGCGCTTGTCGTCTTTTTCTCAAGCGCGGGAAGAAACGGACATCCGCATCGAGACCACGTTCTCTGCCCCCAAGACGCACCCTCCTGAAGCCGACCTATCCATCGTCGTCGGACCGGGTCCTTGGGAGGGACTCACCGTGCATGAATTGTTCGCGCAAAGCTTCATCGCCGCCTGTTCGCCGGAATTCCTCCTCGAGAATCCCATCGATCAGTACGAGGATCTCAACGGCAAGACTCTATTGCTGCATGAAGAGAGGCGCGACGCTTGGGAGCGCTGGGCGATGGGCCTGGGCATCCCGGCCATCAAACCCAACCGCTTGGTGCGTCTCGACACCATGTCCGCCGTCGTTCTGGCTGCCGAACAAGGCGTGGGTGTGGCTCTCGTGCCGTCTCGGCTCAGCGCCGACCGTTTCATCGCCGGCGGATTGATGAAACTATTTGATGCGGAATTAACTACAAATGAGAGCTACGTCCTATTACACAGACCCGAAGATAGGGCACGCGAGGACCTCCAGGAGCTGACGCAATGGATTTTGCGCAGTTGCCGAGTCGCTTGACGCGGTCGAATCGCTGATAGATGAGGAAAGTTCGGCGATTTGTAAATTTTTCTCGTTTGTCGGGCCGCAGACCGCCAAGTATCTTGATCCCCGGGGCGTTGGTATTTTTGACCTTCAAGGAATACCACATGATCACTCGTAAAATTGCACTCGCGGTAGCGGCCGTCGCGGCTCTGGCTCCCGTCATTTCCAACGCGTCCCCTGAGCGGGCTTCCGCCAAGGCATGCGCCAACGCCTTTGCCACGAGCATCGCTTCGCCGGGTACTGCCACCCCCGCTTACAAGCTCGCCTATCGCGGCCCCGTCGCCGGGAGCTTGGCCGACTTCTATCCCGCGGAATACACCTTCACGCTCGAAGCGCATGATCCGAAGACCGGCGTCGCGATTGCCCGTGCACGCTGCTCGACGAATGCTCACGGCGTGGTCACCGCGATCGCCTCGGTGCCGATGGATGCCAAACCCACGTTGGCCGCGCAGTTTTAATACGTCGAATGAGGTGAGGGCCGTCGGCTGAGCGACGGCTGGCGGGTTCGATGCCGCGGGCGTATAAGTCCTGCCTTCAGTTCTCTCGAGACGAGAATGACGGCGAACCGAACTACGATGCGGCGACGGGTGACCACCGACGATCAGCCTGGTACGGCGATGGCCGACGCGCCCGCGCTGGAGCTGGTCGTCGCCGTCGCCGAGAACGATGTCATCGGCCGCGGCAATCAGTTGCCGTGGCGCCTGTCGGCGGATCTGCGCCGCTTCAAAGCGCTGACGCTGGGCAAGCACGTCCTCATGGGGCGCAAGACTTACGAGTCCATTGGAAAGGCCTTGCCTGGGCGCACCAACTTGGTACTGACTCGATCGGCCGATTTCGCCGCAGCGGATTGCACCGTCGTCGGCGACCTGCATGCCGCGCGCAGCGCGGCGAGCGCCGAATCGGCATTGATGGTGATAGGCGGCGCAGAAATCTATGCACAGTGCCTAACTTGCGCCACTCGCATCCACCTCACGTTGGTGCACACGAGCGTCGTGGACGGCGATACCTTTTTCTCGGGTTGGCGCGACGCCGACTGGCGCGAATCGTTCCGGGAGCGCCACGAGGCGGATGACAAGAACGACTTCGCCTACACTTTCCTCACGCTGCAGCGTGACCGGGCTAGAGAGGGGGCAGCTCGCGGTTGATGTCTCGAGCTGCGCGCTCGAAGTCGATGTCATCCAGGGTCGCTGCATGGCCCGTGAGCTCGGCGAGCAGCCGGTTCTGGATCATGCCGCGCCGCTGCGCTGTCCGATATGAAATCTCGTGGTGAAACATCACCATGGAATAACGAGGAATGAAACGACGGGGGTGACGCCGTTCGAGTTCCAGCGCAAGCCTCTGTTGCAGCCGAAATGTCGGGTCCACGACCCGTTCGCGCATTTCCAGATAGTTCTCCAAGGCCATCGCCGCGATCGCATCCGTATTCGGTTTGCGCGAGGCGAAGAATTCTTCGAAGACATGCTGCCACGTCGTTTGCCGCTGCACGCAGGCGTCGAATTCGAGGCAGTCCTCCAGACAACAATTCATGCCTTGGCCATGGAAGGGCACGATGGCGTGCGCAGCGTCGCCGACGAGGCCTGCCATGCCCTGTGCGTGCCACGGGGCCGCGTATACCGTGCCCAGGAATCCCGTCGGGTGCGCTTGGAATTCGGCAATGCAATTCGGCATCAGATCATAGGCGTCGGAAAAGTGCGTGCGAAAGAAGTGCTCGATCGCCGCCGGCGACGTGAGACTGTCAAAACTCATTGTGCCGCGCTTGGACAGGAATAGCGTTGCAGTAAAGCTGCCGTCAGCGTTGGGCAACGCGATCAGCATGAAATTGCCGCGCGGCCAAATATGCAGCGCCTCATGCGCCATGACGTATTCGCCGCGTGCATCCGCCGGAATGGACAGCTCCTTGTACCCGTGCTCCAGGTCTGCCTCCCGCGTCTCGACGAGCGACAACTCCGCCATGCAACGACGCGTTGCGGAACCCGCCCCGTCGGCCGCGATGAGGGGCTGCATGGGTACGCTCAAAATCCGCGCACATCGGATATCGCGTATCTGCGCCGTGCCGTTCGCGAAGTCGGCGCCTTCCATCCGATGTTCGAAATGCACCTCGGCCTGCCGGCTCACGGCCACGTCCAACAAGGCTTGATTGAGGCGGTGCCGAGAAACGGAGTAAATGACCTCGCTCGGACGTTGGCCATAGGGCTGCAACGATTGGGTTCCATCCTCTCGATGAATGAGGCGTCCGCGCATTGCCACCAGGGAGTCGGCCACATCGCCGTAGACGCCCGCTACTTTGAGGGCATGAATACCGCGGTCGGCCAAGGCGAGATTGATGGACCGTCCCGATTCTCCCGGGCAGCCCCGGGGATCCGGCCGGCTCTCGTAGACAGTCACCGTCAAGCCGCGCCGCCGCAATAGAATGGCAAGCAGCGCCCCGGTCGGCCCGGCGCCCACGATGTTCACGGAGCCGCGGTCAATCATGGCGGACCGGCGAGTTCAAGGCCGGATCGCGCGGGTCAGCGCGTCGACGGCGGCGAACACGTCGCTGTAGGAGTTGTACAGCGGTGCCGGCGCCAACCGCAGGATATCCGGCTCACGCCAGTCGCCGACCACGCCTGCCGCGCTCAAGCGCTGGTGGCTGAGCTTGGCTTCGGACGCCGGTTGAGCAATACGTAGACTCAATTGGCAACCGCGCTCCTCGGTGGCGGCGGGTGTAATGATTTGCACCAGTCCCGGCAGCAGGCCTTCCACCAGCCGCTGCAAGTAGCCCGTCAATGAAATCGATTTCTCTCGCAACCGGCGAAGGTCCGCGCGCCTGAACACATCCAGTGATGCCAGCAACGGCGCCGTGGACAAGATCGGCGGATTGCTCACCTGCCACCCTTGGGCGCCCGCGATGGGAGTGAATTCAGAGGGCATGTCGAAGCGAGATGTCTCGACCTGTCCCCACCAGCCGGCAAATCGCGGCAGTTCGGTGTACGCATGCCGTTCGTGGACGAAGCAGCCACCCACCGCGCCGGGTCCGGCATTCAAGTATTTGTAGCTGCACCACACGGCGAAGTCGGCGTTCCAATCGTGCAAACGCAGCGGGGTGTTCCCTACGGAATGCGCCAGGTCCAAACCGATCTTCACGCCGGCGCGACGACAGGCGGCGATCAGCGGTTCGAGGTCCAAACATTGGCCGGTCAAATATTGAACGCCGGGCAAGAGCACCAGAGCGAGCCGCGCACCCTCGCGCTCGATGACGGCGATGAGATCTTCGGTCCGTAAGTGGCGCTCGCCGGGCCGCGGTTCAACCTCGATCAGATTTTCTTGCGCGCCGAGGCCGTGAAAGCCAAGCTGCGAAACGATGGCGTATCGATCCGACGGGAACGCCGATTTTTCGATCAATATCCGATGCCGGTCGGCATCCGGCCGAAAAAAAGTGACCAGCATCAAATGCAGGTTCACGGTGAGCGAGTTCATGGCGACCACCTCGCTCTCCCCCGCACCCACCAGTTCCGCGAGCTGCGCGCTGAGTAATTCGTGGTAGCCGATCCAAGGCCGCTTTGCGTGGTGGTGACCGAGAACAGCCAAGCGCCGCCAATCGGACAGTTCCTGTTCGACGTAGTGCGCCGTGGTTTTGGCCTGCAAGCCCAGCGAGTGGCCGGCAAGGTATAGCATCTTGCGGCCGCTCGAATCGTACGGATGATGGAACTCCGCTGCGTAGCCGGCCAAGCTATCACGCGCATCCAACGCGAGCGCGGCGGCCGCATTGAGTTCTGGGTGTTTCAGGCGGGGGCCGCCATGACGGTGCCGCAGACCCCGCAGGTGCGATACTGGAGGCTCGAGAAAAAGCGCGCAAAAACGGCCGGCAGTTCGGTTTCGATGTTGCGTACCGGGACCCGCTCCATATGCAATCTATGTCCGCAGTGTTCGCAGTACCACGAAAAGCCATCCGATTCGTCCGGGTTGCGGCGGCGCTCGACGACGATGCCCACGGTGCCGGCGGGGCGCCGCGGCGAGTGGGGTACTTCGGGCGGCAACAAAAACAACTCGCCCTCGCGGATCGGTACGTCGGTGATGCGCCCGTCTTGGACGATGCGAAGCACCATGTCCCCCTCGATCTGGAAGAATAGTTCCTCGCCCGGATCATGATGAAAATCCTTGCGCGCATTCGGACCACCGACGGCCATGACGATGAATCCACTATCCTGGAAGAGTAATTTGTTGCCGACGGGCGGCTTCAGAAGGTGGCGATTCTGATCGATCCAGAGCCGCAGATTGAAGGGCGCCGAGATTTGCATGGTCCTATTATAACGGGGCGGTGAAACTTCGCCTGCATGGGCATGGTCTCACTGTTTCATGAGAATCGCCATGCAATGGGTGCCCGCGCCGCCCGCCGTGTGTTTGAGCCTGACGGTCATGGCATCGCATGCCGCTGCCGCGGGTACACCGGCCGCACCTGTCGGAGCCGCACCCACGCCGGCCGCGGGCAATCCCTTGGCGGCGGTTTGGAAGGAACAGCGCATCGATTTTCTCTACTTGGGCCGCACCGCGCGCTATTCCTGCGAGGGTTTGCGGGACAAGGTACGCGCGATGCTGCTCGACCTGGGCGCGCGCCGCGACTTGAAAGTTACGGCACTGGGCTGCGAGGACACGGGCCGCGCGGGCGTCAATTCCATCGCGTCCAGTCTCAGCATTGTCTTTTCCGCGCCGGCGCTGGCGGATCCGGCGGACAAACCGTCGCATGAGGGCGATCTGGCGGCCACCGACGCGCGCTTCGAGCCGTTCACCATTGCGGGCGACGCGTTTCGCAACATGGGCGTCGGCGACTGCGAACTGGTCGAAGAGTTTACTCACCAGATATTGCCGAAGCTGGTCACGCGCGACTTGAAGCGCGACATAGCCTGTGTGCCCCATCAGCAGAGCGGCAGCCGTTTCCTGGTGAAGGGCGAAATCCTGAGGTCCTTACCGGGTCCGGGCCTCAAGGCTCCCTGAGCGCCCTGCAGGCAATATGGACGGGTTTGGCGTCCGGGATGTCGAGCCGAAGTGCGGTGAGGCTGCCGCCCCAGACGCATCCTGTATCGAGGCCGATGACATCCGAGTTCGCAAAGAAACCCAGCGTGGACCAATGGCCGAACACCACACGTGGGCCGTGCCAGCGCGCATCGGCCGCTTCGAACCAGGGTACCAAAGACTTAGCCTGCACTTTTCGAGGGTGTCCCTTGACGCGCAAGGCCAGGCGGCCATCGCCATCGACGTAGCGCAAACGCGTGAAGCAATTCACGATGAAGCGAAGTCGCCCCGCACCGGTGAGAGAGCCATCCCATTTGTCCGGCTCATCACCGTACATGTGTTCGAACACGCGCTTTGGATTCTGCCGCAAGGCGCGCTCGAATTCGCGTGCACAGGCCCCGGCGGTGGCGATGTCCCACTGCGGCGCCAGGCCCGCATGCAGCAAACAGAGGTTGAGGGCGGGGTCTTCGTGCATGAGCGGCCGATTGAGAAGCCATTCCAACAGGGTGTCGCGGTCGGGAGCGGCTAGAATGTCCTCCAGCGTGTCGTCGCCGCGCAGGCGCGCGCTACCCAAGGCGACCGCCAGCAGATGCAAGTCGTGGTTGCCGAGGGTCACTATTGCCGCGTCGCCCAGATCGCGAATCCGCCGCAGCGCGAGCAGCGATTCAGGCCCTCGATTGACCAGGTCGCCGACGAACCAGAGCCGGTCCCGGTCGGCGGAGAATTCCACCGCCTTCAGCAAGGCACCGAGTTCCGTGTCGCAGCCCTGAATATCGCCGATTGCGTAGAGAGCCACGACCCGCCGCAGACTAGTGAAGCACTCCCGGCATTGCTAGCCGGAAAGGTGCGATCGGCGCATCGAATTGCTGGCCGTCGTCAGCCAACATCTGATAGCTCCCTTGCATGGTGCCGACCGGCGTTTCTATGACCGCACCGCTGGAATAGCGAAACCCCTGGCCCGGTTTCAGGTAGGGCTGCTCGCCGACCACTCCATCTCCGCGGGTCTCCTTCACGTTCCCGTTGGCGTCGGTGATGATCCAGTGACGCGTCAACAAGCGGGCCGGTACCTGGCCCTCATTGCGGATCGTGATGGTGTACGAGAACACGAAGCGCTTGTCGCGCGGATCGGATTGCTCCTCGATGTACGAAGTCTCGACCTCGACACGAATATTCAGAGTGGGAAGCTCAGGGGTCTCCATGCGCCCGCTACCTTAGGCGTACTGCCAGCACGTCGCAATGCGCGGCGTGCAAAACCGTATCTTCGGTGAAGTTGACGAGAATCGCGAGCCCATGACGCTCGCGGCTGCCGAGCACGATCAAATCAGCCCCCTCTTCCTCGGCGACGCGCAGAATCTCAGCCTTGATGTTGCCGGCCTCCACCCGCAAGGTCGCTCCTTCGAGGCCGAGCCTGGCCGCCAGTTCCGTCAGCTTTGCATGCGATCGCCGGACGAGCTGTTCTTCGATTTGAACCGTCGGCATCAGGGATTCACCCATGGGCTCGACCGGCACGAATTCGACCACGTGCAAAGCGGTGATCGTCGCCTTTGAATAGGCCGCCAGATCTCGCCCGGCAATGAGCACGTGTTCGCTGTCGTCGGACAGGTCCAGCACCACCAGCAGTTTTTGATATCCGGGCATTCGACTTTGAGTATAACGGACTGGGCGACGCTCAAGCGCTTTGTCGAGTGCCGGCGCGCTGCCGGTCACTGTAGCGTGCGGCGAGCGAGCCGAATTGTGCCGCCGCCAGCGTTTCCGGCCGCAACGCCGGATCGATGCCGCAGGCTTCGATGTCGGCCGTGGTAAGCAGGTCTTTGAGGGAGTTGCGCAGGGTCTTGCGACGATGCGAAAACGCTGCCGTTACCAGCGTGCGGAGCGCGCCATCGGCGCCGATATCGAATCGCGGCGTCGGGCTGGGCCGC
The DNA here is from genome assembly GCA_030776345.1 of Pseudomonadota bacterium. Classification (GTDB taxonomy): domain Bacteria; phylum Pseudomonadota; class Gammaproteobacteria; order Steroidobacterales; family Steroidobacteraceae; genus Bog-1198. The sequence continues at coordinate 68,182 of JALYHU010000264.1, forward strand.
AGCCGCACGATCGCGGACCATACCTTGGGGCGGGGCGTAAATGCGCCCGGTCCGACATCGAAAAGCGCCTCTACCTCGGCATAAGCGGCCAGCATCACGGTCAGTCGCCCATATTCCTTGCCGCCGGGATGCGCAGCCATGCGATTGACCACCTCCTTTTGCAGCATGAAATGCATGTCGCCGATCGCGGCGCGTTGCTGCAATAGCCTGAACAGCAGGGGCGTCGAGATGTTGTAGGGCAGGTTGCCCACGATGCGCAGCGGCGCGCCGTCGCCGCGCAAGGCGATGAAGTCCGTATCCAGGACGTTCTGCACGTGAACGCGTAGATGCGAATCGGCTCTGGGATCGGCCGTCAGCGACCGTGCAAGATCGCGATCGATCTCGATCACATCCATGCTCCGGGCACGCGCCAGCAGACTCCACGTCAACGCCCCTCGACCGGGACCCACTTCCACGAGGCGCTCCCCCACCGCAGGCGCCACTGCATCGACGATGCGGCGAATGATTCCGGCGTCGTGCAGGAAATGCTGGCCGAAGCGCCTGCGAGCCTGCAAGGCCGCTCCCCGGGGAATGCTCAGACAGGCCCCTTGGTGAGGGCCACGGCAAGCGCCAAGGCCGCGCGCAGGCTGCCCACATCCACCTTGCCCGTGCGCGCCAGTGGCAATGCCGTGCCGTGATCCACGCTGGTCCGCAATATGGGAAGCCCAAGCGTCATGTTCACCGCATTACCGAAACCCACGTGCTTGAGTACCGGAAGACCCTGATCGTGGTACATCGCCACGATGACGTCGGCACTCGCGAGAAATTGCGGCGCGAAGGCGGTGTCCGCCGGAACGGGGCCGCGCACGTCCAGACCCTCGCCCTGGAGTTCCCGCAGCACGGGTTCGATGATGTCGATTTCCTCACGGCCCAGGTGGCCGGATTCCCCGGCATGCGGATTCAAACCCAGGACCACGATGCGCGGCGCAGCGAATCCGAAATGGCGTTCCAAGTCCATGTGTACGATGCGCAACGTCGCCCGCAGCCGCTCAGCGGTAAGCGCGCGCGGCACGTCCGCCAGCGCCAGATGAGTCGTTACGAGCGCGACGCGCAATTCTCCGCTCACCAGCATCATGACCGGCAGGGCGGCGCGGGTCCGCTCCGCCAGGTACTCGGTGTGGCCCGTGAAGGCGAAACCGGCATCCATCAGGGTGCTCTTCTGGACCGGTGCGGTGACCATGGCGGCGAACTCGCCGTTCAGGCAGCCGTCACAGGCGCGATCCAGCATGCGCAACACATAGGCTGCATTGCGGGGGTCGAGCTCGCCGGCGGTCACACGGTGCGCCGTCGGCACGTTCAGGACCTTCAAACTGCCGCCGAGGTGAGCGGCGGGCGGCTGCGAGGGGTCGTATTCCCGCATTTGCAGCGGCAATTTCAAGGCAGCGGCGGTATCGGCCAGCAAGGCCGAATCGCCGGCCACGACCAGGTCCGCTTGCCAGTCCATTTGCGCCAGGATGACGCAGGCGTCAGGGCCTATACCCGCGGGTTCTCCCGACGTGATGATGATCCGCGGTACGTAGAGGCCCACAGGCTCCTACATCTTGATTTCGACGAACGCTTCGTCGCGCAAGCGGCGCAGCCAAAGCTCGGTCTCTTCATCCGCCTTGCTCTCGCGGATGGCTGCGAAGGCATGCTGCCGGCGCACGTCGTCCGTGCTGTCATACGTGCGCGTGCCCAGCATCTGCACGATGTGCCAGCCATAGCGGGTCTTGAACGGTTCGCTGATCTCGTTCACTTTGAGTTCAGCGATGGCCTTGTCGAACTCAGGCACGAACGTTCCCGGACCGCTCCAACCCAAGTCGCCGCCGTCCGGCGCAGAGCCGGGGTCCGCCGAAGTCGCGGATGCAATGCCGGCAAAGTCCTCGCCCTTCAGGATGCGGTCGCGCAGCTTGCCGAGCTTCTGCCTAACGGTTTCATCATCATCCAACTCGTTGGGCTTGAGCAGGATGTGGCGCACGTGAATCTGATTGACGATGACCTGGGCTTCGCCGCTGCGGCGCTCATTGAGTCTGACGATGTGAAAGCCGCTGGGCGTGCGGACGGGTTGGCTCACTTCGCCCGGCTTCATCTTGGTCACGAGGTCCAGGATGAACTGCGGCAGTTGAGTGCCTTTTCGCCACCCCAATTGACCGCCGTCCAACGCCGTTTGACTGTTCGAATTCACGATGGCGAGCTGACCGAAGTCCTCGCCCTTGGCGCCGCGCGCCGCCAGATCTTGGGCCTTCTTCGTGATCTCGTCGAGCTGTTGCGGAGTGGCGGCCTGAGGCAGCGACAGGAGGATGTGCGACACATTGAATTCGTCGTTCGCTGCCGAGCTCTCTTGACGGGTCAGGTACTGATCCAGTTCCCGCGGTGTTACGTTGATGTGAGCGATGACATCGCGCTGGCGCAGGGTGCTCAAGGTCAACTCCTTGCGCATGGACTCGCGGTACTGCTTGTAGTCCACGCCTTGAGCCTCGAGCGCGGTCGGTAATTGATCGAATGGAATCTTGTTGCGCTGTGCAATTTCCTGCAGGGCACCGTTCAACTGCTCGTCGGAGATCGTCAGACCTACCCGTTTGGCGCGCTGCGCCTCGATTTCCTGCAGGATCAGGCGGTCGAGCACCTGTTGCTTGAGGACGCTCTGGGACGGTAATTCCACTTTTTGCTCCTGGAGCCGCTTGGTCACCGCGTCCATTTGCGCGTCGAGCTCGCTCTTCAGGACCAGGCCGTCATTCACCACCGCCGCAATACGGTCCAGCATTTCGCCGTGAACGCCGATATCGCGGGTCTGTGCATGGAGCGGCGTGCACACCGCGAGGACGGTCAACAGCGTACAAACGGGCGCCAATACGCCCATGAAGCGGCCGGTTCGTGGGGATTTCAGGGGCAGGATTGTCATAATAATGAGCTTGCTACGGATATTGAGAGGCCATCAGGGGATATCAGGGTTGTTCGGGTCGCGGGTCGGGTAGCCGCGAATCTCCTTCTGCAGGAACGAATCCGCAGGTTTTCCGACCGAACTCAAACCCGTCAGTTCCAATTGTAATGCAATCGAGGTATCCAGTCCCGCCGTGGCTCCGTCCGAGATGCGCCGCAGGTAGCGGCGCTGTACCACCTGTATGCGGTAACAGCAACTTTTGTACTCAAATCCCGCTATTTGCTCGATGGTCGTCCTATCCTCGAGGGAATAGACCCAGCGCCCCACGGTGTTCCAATGGCCCGCGATCGGCCAGACGAAGGAGGCGTCATACTGCTTGAGAATGGCTTCCTGGAAGCGATAGGCCAGATTCACCACCTTGGACGGCTCGGGATGGTACTGAACTCCGATTTCCTCCTTGTCGGTGTGGGAGGTGTACGGGTTCCATTGATAGTTCAGGTTGACGCTGAGGTGCTTATAGCCCGTCAGCGCGACTTCGCCGACGATATCCGAGGCCGGATAGTGCAGGCCGCTCTCGCCCGCTGCGATCACGCCGACCTGGCCACCCGAGGTGACATAGGTCTGCCCCGGCAGCAGCGCGCCTCCGGAGCGGGCGTTGATAACGGACAGCCCCGGCCAGGCCAGCGGATTGACCAGGGGCAGCCCCGCGACGGGCTGGCCGCTTTCCAACTGCAAAGTGTCCTGCGGGACGGTCACCCGCGGAATCGAGAAATAGCGGATTTGGCCGATGGTGGCCGACAGATACTGGGTTCCCGACACATGGTCGAAAAGACGGGTCGTCAAACCGGCGGCCAATTGGTTGGCATCGCCGATACGGTCGCCGCCGACATACCGATTCGTGCGGAATAGCTCGGTCAAGTTCAGATCCGGAAGCGCCGTGTCGAAAATCGGCAATTTGCGCTGGTCGCGGTACGGCACGTAGCTGTAGACCATCCGCGGCTCGAGAGTCTGAGACCGCTGGCCGACCGAGCCCGCATCACGTTCGAACACCAGGCCGGCGTCGAGGCGCGCATAGGGCAGCGCGCGGGTCGGCGTACTCGGCTCGCCCACCCCCGCATCGTGCAGGTCGTATTGAGTGAAATGGTAGCCGGCGGCCGGCTCGAAGAAGTACCCGGCGCCGCGCTCGGACCAGCGCAATTCCGGAGAGACATCGAAGCGCACGCCGCTCGGCGTTTTAACGACGGTGGGCGCGTCCACGATGCTTGCCCGCAAAAAATTCGTGGCCTCGGCATCCACGGCGAGTTCCAGGTGGCTGTTGCGGACGGGCCAGAGTCCCTCGGCGGAAATTCTGGGTACGCGCGAATAGGGGCGTACGAAGTCGTACAACAAAATGTCGATGGTTTGAAAATTCTGCACCTCGCCGCGTATGCGCCAGACGTCGTCGTAGTAGAGGGCCTCGGCGCGACGCTCCAGGAAGGTCACGCTGGTCTGTTCGGAGCCCACGGCAAAATCCGAGAAATAATTACTGTCGCTGACGCTGGCGACGTCGGCGTCGAAACGCAGTCCGGGCTTCAGGTCCGTGACGTCGGTGATATGAAAATAATCCCGGTCGCTGTGCGTGTGCTTGTCGCTCGGCAGGAAATTGCCTTCGACCTGGCCGTGGGACATCTCGGTGAGATAACGGAATTCGGCTCCGAGCTGGACGCCGCGTGCGGACAGCACGCCGGGCGTCAGCGTGAGGTCGTAGTTCGGCGCGAGATCGAGATAGTATGGGACTTCGAGCTGGTAGCCGTTGCTGGTGGAGTGGCCGAAGCTCGGAAACAACACGCCGCTCTTGCGCTCCCCGCCCAACGGAAACGAGATGTACGGCGTGTAGAAGATCGGAACGTTCTTGAAACGCATCTGCACGCTGCGCGCCACGCCCTCTTGACGAGCCGTGTCCAAATCGATCGACGACGCTTGCAGCATCCAGTCCTGGTTGCCCACCGGACAGGTGGTGTAGCGGACCTGCTCCAGAGCCACTTTCCCATCGGGACGCACCGCCAGCGTGCGGGCGAAGCCGCGCCCGTTCCTGTCCAATATTTGAAAATTGGCCTTGTCGAAATCGGCGCCGCCCAGCGTGTCGTAAGTGCCGGCGTCGCTTTTTATGCGCAGTTTCGGATCCTCGAAGTCCACTGCGCCCTTGACCGCCAATTTGCCGGTGTTGTAATCGTAAATCATCGAATCGGCAGCCACCGTGCGCGCGTCCTGGCGAACTGTCACGTGGCCGTCCAAGGCCGCATGCCCCGCGGCATCGATCATGGCATCGTCGCTGTCGATGTGTATGAGGTGATCGTCCACACCGAGGGGCGCCGCCGGTGCCGAAGAGTGCTTCGGGGGAGCGGGACACATGTCCCCTGCGTGAACCGTGACCGCGGTGAGACACCAAAAAACGGCCGATGCGGCCCGAACCTGAGAAGCCATGGGCAAAGGGAATCGCCTTAATCAGTATACTGGGTCGCCGCATTTGCGGTGTGCGAATGGTCAAGCATGGGTCTACCGGATGCAAGCGATTCCCGCCTGGCGGCGCTGACGCGCTGGGTCGTCGAGGATTTAGGATTCGCGGATGGCCGAATCGAACCGGCATCCGCCGATGCGAGTTTTCGCCGCTATTTTCGCGTCACCCGCGGTGCGGACACTTACATCGTCATGGATGCCCCGCCGGATAAGGAAGACGTCGCGCCGTTCGTCAGCGTCGCCCGGGCTCTGGCCGGAATCAGTCTCAACGTGCCAATCGTTTTGGCGAGCGATGTATCGCAGGGCTTCTTGCTTCTCTCGGATTTAGGATCGCGCCTGTATCTGGATGAACTCGAGGCCCTCGACGAACTCGAGGAGCAGGACGCGATCGACCGGCTGTATGCCCAGGCGCTGCAGGCGCTGGTGACCATGCAGACGGCCGGCAGCGCGGCGGCACGCGAGCTTCCGACGTACGATCGTGCGTTACTGCTGCGCGAGATGGAGCTGTTTCCGCAATGGTTTCTGGGCCGCCATATCGGCCTCGCCGTCGGTGACGGGGAGCGGCGCATGCTGGACCGGTTGTTCGACGCGCTCGCGCAAGCCGCGCTGTCGCAGCCGGCGGCTTTCGTGCACCGCGACTATCACTCGCGGAATCTGTTGCTGGCCACGGACAACGGCCCCGGTATCCTCGACTTTCAGGACGCCGTGTTCGGACCCATTACCTATGATGCGGTGTCGCTGCTCAAGGACTGCTACATCACGTGGCCGGCGGACCGGGTGCGCGGCTGGGTGTTGGCCTATCGTGAAAGGTTGATGTTGGCCGGGGTAGCCGTCGGTGCGGATGCGGCCGCCTTCCTTCGTTGGTTCGACCTCATGGGACTACAGCGGCATATCAAGGTACTGGGCATCTTTGCGCGGCTCTACTATCGCGACGGCAAGCGGGGTTATCTCAAGGATCTGCCGCGGGTGCTGGATTACACGCGCGCCGTCGCAAGTGCCTACCCGGAAACCGCTGAATTTGCGGTATTCCTGGCGCAGCGCATCGAGCCTGCGTTCGTCGCGGCGCAAGCCCGTGTCGGCGCATGATGGCGCGCAACCCAAAAGCGGCGATGATCCTGGCCGCCGGGCGGGGCGAGCGAATGCGGCCGCTGACCGACACCATTCCGAAGCCGTTGCTGTGCATTCACGGACAACCGCTCATCGAGCGCCACGTCGTGCGGCTGGCCGCGGCCGGCATCGACAGGCTCGTCGTCAACCTCGCGTGGCTGGGGTCGATGATACGGGAGTACTTGGGCGACGGCGCCCGCTATGGAGTGTCCATCCACTACAGCGAAGAGTCGCCCGCGGCGCTCGAAACGGGGGGAGGTATTTTTCGCGCTTTGCCGCTGCTCCAGCCGGGCCCGTTCTTGACCGTCAACGGCGACGTGTTCACGGACTATCCGTTCGAACGCTTGCTGCTAGGCGAAGGGCGCGACGCGCACCTGGTGCTGGTGCCCAATCCGCCGCAGCATGCCCGAGGTGATTTCGGCATCGAGAACGGGTTTGCCGTGCCGGCGGCCGCGCAGCAATACACTTTCTCCGGGATAGCCGCGTATCGACCGGAGTTTTTTTCAGGCTGCGCAGACGGAGCCTTCCCCTTGAAACCCCTGTTGCTGCGCGCGATGGCCGCGCGGCGCTGCACGGCCGAGTTGTATACGGGCTTGTGGGAGGATGTGGGGACACCGCAGCGCTTTGCGGCTCTGAACGGTTAGCTAGAGTACAATCAGCTCATGTCGGAATTCAAAGGAATCCCCATCGCGCAGGAATCGCACGCCCCGCCGGGCGGCGCGGCCGACGGCGTTTCGCGCGCCGCGCGCAGCGGACAAAAATATACCACGCCTCAAGGGTTTACTGCGATCAAGGACGGCATCAAGCAATCCGCCGCGGGGGCCATGCCGTTCCCGGCCGGTACGCCAGCCGCGGCGGGGGCCCCGGCGTTGCGCAAGCCGCCCTGGCTGCGCGTGCCCATGGCCAACGGCGCCGAATTTGCCGCTGTCAAAGGTATCGTCAGAGAACATCGCTTGAGCACGGTTTGCGAAGAGGCAAAGTGTCCGAACATCGGCGAATGCTGGAGCGCAGGCACCGCCACCATCATGTTGATGGGGTCGGTGTGCACCCGCGCTTGCCGGTTCTGCGCCGTCGACACCGGCAACCCGCGCGGCTGGCTCGATGGCGAGGAACCGGAAAACGTCGCTCGTTCGGTGGAACTGATGGGGCTGAAATACGTCGTGCTCACCTCGGTGAATCGCGACGATTTGCCGGACGGCGGCGCGGCACACTATGCGGCGGCGATTCGCGCCGTCAAGCGGCGCAATCCCGGTACGGCCGTCGAGGCGCTGACGCCCGATTTCCAGGGCGTGCTGCGCGACGTGAATACCGTCATCGACTCCGGGCTCGATGTCTTTGCCCAGAACGTCGAGACGGTGAGACGGCTGACGCACCCGGTGCGCGATGCGCGCGCGGGCTACCGGCAGACGCTCGATGTGCTCGCGCATGCGAAGTCCCATCGCCCCACGGTGTTGACCAAAAGCAGCTTGATGCTCGGCCTCGGGGAGGCCGCCGAGGAAATTCGCCAGACCATGGTCGACCTGCGCGACGCATCGGTCGATATCTTGACGCTGGGACAATACCTGCGGCCGACCCCGAATCATCTGAACATCGAGCGCTTCGTGTCGCCGCTTGAATTCGATCGGTACCGCGAATGGGCGTTGTCGCTGGGATTCCTGGAATGCGTTTCGGGCCCTCTGGTTCGATCGAGCTATCGCGCGGAACAGGCGCTCGCGCGCAACAATGCCGGTCTCGATAACGGCAAGCTCGCGCCCCGGCCGGCTGATCTGCGCTGATGGGACCTGCGCCGCTGATCAAACACCTGGGGTTGGTGCCTTATGAGCCCACGTGGCGGGCGATGCAGCGCTTTACCGACGGTCGCGATGCGTCGACGGCCGATGAAATCTGGATGGTGGAGCATCCGCCGACTTTTACGCTGGGCTTGAACGCAAGCCGCGAGCATCTTCTGGCGCCCGGCGACATCCCCGTGATCGCAATCGACCGCGGCGGCCAGGTTACCTATCATGGACCCGGCCAGTTGGTGGTCTATCCGCTCATCGATATCAAGCGGCTTGCCCTGGGCGTACGCCAGTTGGTGGTGGCGCTCGAAAACGCGATCATCGGATACGCCGGCGAATTGGGCGTGACGGCGGCGGGTTCGCGCGCCGCGCCCGGTGTCTACGTGGACGGCGCCAAGCTGGCCAGCATCGGCTTACGCATTCGCCGCGGCGCCAGTTATCACGGCATGGCGCTCAATGTATCGCTCGACCTTCAGCCGTTCGAACGGATCAATGTCTGCGGCTATCGCGGCCTCGCCGTTACGCGTCTGGCGGACCTATGCGGTGTGTCGGATGTGGGGACCGCGGCCGACGGCCTGACGCCGCATCTGATTCGGGGGTTGGGATTCGCCGATGCGGCGGCGACGCACGGCGGGATCTTGCAATGAGTGCGCCCACCATCGTGATTGCCGAAGATCATCCGATGTTTCGAGAGGCGTTGGCGCTGACCCTCAACCGGATTCTGCCGGGCGCCGTGTTGCTCGAGGTCGCCAGCCATCAGGAACTCGTCGATGCGCTCCTGTCGCAGCGGAATGTGCAGCTGGTGTTGCTCGATCTGCGGATGCCGGGTACACATGGCTTATCCTCTCTGGTATTTCTGCGCGGTGAATATCCCGCCCTGCGGGTCGCCATTATTTCCGGCGGGGCCTATGCTGAAACGATCGACCGCGTCCGCAAGCTTGGCGCATCCGCCTTCATACCGAAATCGGCTCCGATAGAAACGATCAGCCGCGCCCTTGCATGCGTCATTCGTGGCGAAGAATGGTATCAGGAGACGGATGGGAGCACGGCGGAACGCAATGCGCAGCTACGAGGACAGCTCAACACGTTGACAGCTCAGCAATACCGGGTGCTCAAGTACCTCGTCGATGGCATGCTCAACAAGCAGATTGCCGACATCCTGAACGTTTCCGAAGGCACCGTTCGCACCCACGTGACGGCGATACTGCAGAAGCTCGGTGTCAGCACCCGCACGCAGGCGGTGATTTTCGTCACGGAGCTGGATCAGGACCGGGAGGGCGCGGATGCGCTTTGACGAGTCCCGATCATCAGCCGCTGGCATCGATCAGGGTCAACATGACTGCGCGTAAGTCTTCCGGACGTACCGGCTTCGCCAAGATCAACCAAGGCAGATTGCTCATCGTTTCCTGCAACACCGTCGGGTGCTCTCCGGAAACGATGAGGGTGGGGACGACGCGGTTCCATATCTCTTCGAGTGCGGGCAGCAGTTCGGGTCCGGAACAGTCGCCGAGGCGGTAATCCATAATCAACAATTCCGGAGCTTCCAGGCACCGGGCAAGACGCAAGCAGTCCGCGCCGCTCTCGCAAAGCGTCACACGACACCCCCAGCGCTCCAGCAAACTGCGGGTTGCTTCCCGCACGTCATGGTCGTCATCGATACACCAGACCTGCCGACCTGCCAGCCGTCCTTGGGCAGCGGGCAACAGCGTTGTAGGTGTCCTGACCGCGGAAGCATGCCCCCGCGGAACCGTGATCGAGAACATGCTGCCTCGATCCAGCCACGAGCGTACGTGCACCTCGTGGTTGAGCAGCTTCGCCGTGGTTCGAACGATGGCCAATCCAAGTCCCGCGCCCCGGCCGACGCCGACACTTCGAGAATCGAGACGGCGAAATTCCTCGAAAATTTCGTCGATTTTTTCCGGCGGGATGCCGCACCCGGTGTCCCAGACCTCGATGCGCAGATTGGAGCCGGACCGCCGCACACCGAGCAGGATCCGGCCGCACGACGTGTAGCGAACCGCGTTGGAAAGAAAGTTTTGCAATACTCGCCGCAACAAGGAGATATCCGTGTGCACCGCTGCGGTGCTCGACACCGCGCTCAGCGCCAACCCGCGTGCCTCCGCGGTCATCCGGAACTCGTGCGCCAGCGACTCAAGCAGGGGTCCGAGCAGCGCGTCCTCGATCTTGAGCTTGAGCTTGCCGGATTCCAAGCGAGAGATGTCCATCAAGCTCAAAAACAACGCGTCCACCGAGGCAAGCGAACGCTCGGCATGTTCGGCGAGTTTCGCCGACGGCTGAGTGCGCAGATCCTCCTTGATGGCGGACACGTAAAGGCGTGCCGCGTTGATGGGCTGTGACAGATCGTGGACCGCGGCCGCCAGAAATCTGCTCTTGGATCGATTGGCGCGATCCGCTTCCGCCATGGCATGCTCCAGTTCGCGGGTTCGTTCCCAGACACGTCGCTCGAGAGTGTCGGCCAATGCCCGCAATTTAGCCTCGACTTGCTTGTAGGCGCTGACATCGGTGTAGGAGGTGGCATAGCCCACGCCAGGCACGGGATTACCGCGAATCTCGAGGACGGTACCGTCGGGAAGCTCGCGTTCATGGGCATGAGCATTGCAGGACTGTAGATGCTCGATGCGGCGACGGATGTTTTCCTCGACATCACCGCGTCCCAATAGGCCGCGCTCCGCGTTCCAGCGTATCAGCACCTGTACCGGCTGGCCGACGCGCACGAGAGAGGGCGGAAAACGAAAGATTTCCATGTAACGCCGGTTCCAGGCGACCAGACGCAGGTCGCCATCCACGACGCTCACGCCCTGAGGGAGATGCTCGAGGGTGGAACGCAACAAACTGCGATTGAATTCGATCTGCTGAATCAGTTCGGCGAGCGCTTCGATTGTCGCATTGATATCCCGTTTGAGGTTCGAGAACGTGCCCTCGTAAGTGCCCTGCATGCGCACGGTCAAGTCGCCCTTGGTGACGGCCGCCAATACCGAAGCCGCTTCGCCCAGTCCGCCGCCGGCGGTCTCCATCAGATGATTCAAATGGGCGATCATGTCGCGGTAGGCGTTTTGAAACGATTCTTCGGCGCCTCGTTCCGCAAAATCGCCGCGTGCCGCCGCCTTGACCAGCCGCACGATCTGCCCCTGCATGGCCTGCAGGTTGTCCCGTGCTTTCTCGATGGCTAGCGTCAATTTGCGCTTTTCACCCGGAAGGGGCGGTAGTGCCACGGAAAAGTCGCCGATTGCGTAGCGCTCGAGCACATCGCGCATCATCATCGCGAGCCCGACATGTTCGGCAACGAGATCGTTCACCGCGTCGGCCATCTCGCGATAAACGCCATTGAACAGTGCGCTGTCGATCTTGAAGCCGATGCTGCCGCGGGAATGTTCGCTCGCGATCTCCCGCTCCGCATCGACGAAGCGCTGCAGCGTCAGCCGCACGCCCTGCATGGCGCGGATGAGGTCGCCGATTTGATCGCGACGCGACGTGGATATCGAGAAATCCAAGTTGCCCTGGCCGATCTGATGAGCAATCCTGGTGACCCGCTCGATGGGCCGCGCGAAACCGCGCGCCACCATTAGAGACAATAGGGTCACGAGTCCCGCTGTCACTGCGAGCAGGACTAGCGCATTGCGCGTCGCCTGATCGACACCGGCAAAACTCTCTCGACGATCTTGCTGTACCACCGCAATCCAACCGAGGGCGGTGCGCCGGATCGATGAAATCCGCTCCACGCCGTTCAGCCGGTAATGGTGTATGCCCTCATAGCCGGCTTTGGCGTCGGCAAAGGCCGGATGCCGACCGTAATCCTTGAGGTATTGGTTGGCGGGTTCGTGGGCATGTGCGATGAGGCGCCCATCCGGGGTCATCAGGAAGGCAAAGCCGGTTTCGCCGAGACTTGCCGACGTCACCGCATTGCTTACACTGTCGAGCGTCGCGGCCTCGATCAGCAAACCACGCAATCGGCCCGCATTTTCGGCAATCGGAACGGCCATCAAGAACGCGGGTTTTTGCGAAGTGAGTCCGAGTTGAATCTCCGCGGAATAGGCAGCACCTCGCAAAATGTCGGAGTAGTACGTGCGGAATCGGTAGGAGGCCGGCGGTCGATCGTCGCTGCGCGCCACGTTCAGACCGTCGAGATCGGTGGTGTGGACGAGATAGGCCCAGGGAAGCTGTCTCTTCACCGACTCGAGTACGCGCTTCTGTGCGGTCGCGTCCATCGACACCATATCCGGCAGGCTGGCCGCGACTTGCAACACCGACAGGTTTTGCTGAGTCCAGTCGTCGACCTGCTGCACAACCCGGTCGGAGAAAAGTCCAAGACGAATCTGCGCATCCTTTTCCCCGTCGCGAATGCTGCGCGAACGCTCGAATTGCCAGAATATGGTCAACGGCAGCAGCGCGACGATCAGAAAGGCGAGTAATAACTGGGCGAATATGCCGAACCGGTAAGGGGCGGGTGGGGTGTCGGTGCGGTTCATTGCGCGTTCGCTGCCATGATGAATTTGCGGCGAGTCTAGTGTACTCCGCCCGGACGAGCGCCCGACTCCACTAAGCGAATGTCTCATTCACACCGGATCTCGTCGCCGCGACAATGCCGCTTGAGCCGGAATCAACCCGGCACAACCACTAAAACGATCTTGAGATCGAGGGAATTTTGACAATGACGACTAAGCTTCGCCTCCGATCCATCGTGCGCGAATTATGCGTGGGTACCTTGGTCTCGGCATTCGTTTCGGGAGCGGTAAGCGCCGCTGAGGTCAACGCACCCTCACCCGGTATGGCTGAAGCCGGGGCGACATCGCCGGGAATTCCGTATGGTCCTCTGACGTTTTCGTTCGGCGGTTTCGTCGAAGAGGCGGCGTTCTACCGGCGGCATAACGAGACCGCCGATGTGGGCAGCAGTTTTGCCGGTCTTCCGTTTCCAAATGCGCCCAACTATTACTCCCCCGAGTATCGGCAGAGCGCCCGCGCGACATTGATGAAGGTTCTCGTCAAAGGACCGGACGATGGCGTCAACAAGGTGAGCGCATTCTTCGAGACCGACTTCTTGAGCTCGGGTACGACGTCCAATTCCAACGAGAGCAACAGCTATACCCCGCGGTTGCGACAGTTCTACACCGAATGGCAGAGAAGCGACCTCGGATTCTATGTGCTGGCGGGCCAGTCGTGGAGCCTCGCCACGTTGTTCACGAAAGGCTTGTCACCGCGTGAGGAGGCCATTCCCATGACCATTGAAGGCTCTTACAGCGTTGGTTTCAATTGGGCCCGCCAAGCACAGCTGCGTCTCGTGAAGAGCTTGGGTGACAAGGCATTTCTCGGGATTTCTCTGGAGTCTCCCCAGAACATCGTCAAGGGAGCAGTTCCCACCGGCGCCCTGGTGAACAATGCCGGCGGAAACCTGCTCAACAGCACGACGACCTACAGCACGGATGTGGCACCCGACGTCATCGTCAAATTCGCGGCCGATCCGGGGTATGGGCACTACGAGTTGTATAGCCTGACGCGATTTCTGCACGATCGCGCGCCCGTAACGGCAGGCGTACTGGCCACCGAGACCAGCAACACGACGGTGGCGGAAAGCATCGGCGGCGGGATGATATTGCCGGTCATACCGAAGTTCCTCGAGCTGTACGTGTCGGGATTGGTTGGGCACGGCAACGGGCGTTACGGCGCTTCGCAATTGGGCGATTCGGCGGTCAGCCTGGACGGATCGCTGATGGCGTTGGAGGAAAAGCAGGGCTTCGTGCGCCTGCTGGCCCACCCGACACCGACGCTCGATGTCTATCTCTACGCCGGTACGGAGCAAAGCAAGGGGGGCAACGGCCTCATTCCGGCGGACAATTCGGCCTGCAACACCAACTACGCCGAGTTGAGCTTGCTGCCCAAGGCCGCAGGTTGCGGAGCGGTCGGTAAGGTGCGTGGCTTCGCCGCCGGTTTCTATTGGAAGGTTTACAAGGGCAGGCTGGGGTATCTGACGACGGGTCCGGAAGTGGAATTGGTAACCGACACTACGTATACCGCGGCCAATGGAACGGTAGGCCGGGCAAAGGACCCCATGGTCTTTTACACCTTCCGTTACTACCCCTTTCAATAAGGAGAGCGATCATCAAACCGAGCCCCGCCAGGTTCTACCTCATCGTGCTGTCCGCGATCGCCGGCGGTATCGTGCTCGGTGTTCTATGGCCCGCGGGTGGGGTCGCACTCAAGCCGCTTGGCGATGGATTCATCGCCCTCATCAAAATGCTGATCGCGCCGGTCATATTCCTGACCGTCGTTCTCGGTATCGCCGGCGGCGCGCATGCGAAGCAGGTTGGGCGGGTGGCGCTCAAATCGATGGTCTATTTCGAAGTGGTATCGACCCTTTCCCTGATCATCGGTTTGGTCGTCGTCAATCTCATCAAACCAGGCACGCGGTTCAATGCCGACCCATCGACGCTCGATATGGGCGCCGTCTCCAAATATGCCGAGCAGGCGAAGGGGCAATCCGTCGTCGAATTCTTTCTGCACGTCATTCCCAAGACGTTCGCCGACGCTTTCACGGGCGGCGGCGACTTGCTGCAAGTGCTGCTGCTGGCGATTCTCACGGGTCTGGCGTTGATGTCCATGGGGGAAGCGGCGCAGCCGGTGGTGCGCCTGTTCGAAGCGCTATCGAAAACCTTCTTCAAGATGATCGGCATGGTGATGAAGCTCGCTCCCATCGGTGCCGGCAGCGCCATGGCCTTCACGGTCGGCAAGTACGGTGTGCATAGTTTGACCCCGATGCTGAAATTGATGGCGAGCTTTTATCTGACGTGTGCCTTGTTCGTCACCGTCATATTGGGCGCGATTGCTCGGGCCACGGGCTTTCGCATACTCGATTTCTTGCGTTACATTCGCGATGAACTGCTGGTTGTGCTCGGGACTTCCTCCTCGGAGGCCGCGTTGCCTCAACTGATCTTGAAATTGGAACGCTTGGGCTGCGCGAGGCGGGTCGTCGGCTTGGTAGTTCCCATCGGCTACTCATTCAATCTGGACGGCACCAACATCTATCTCACCATGGCGGCCTTGTTCGTGGCTCAGGCGCTGAACATCGATCTGACGCTCTCTCAGCAGCTCGCAATCCTCGGCGTGGCGACCCTCACTTCCAAGGGGGCGTCCGGAGTCACCGGAGCGGGTTTCATCACATTGGCGGCGACGCTGATGGCGGTTCCCTCCGTGCCCGTGGCCGGGCTGACTCTGATTCTCGGGATCGACCGGTTCATGAGCGAAGCGCGGGCGCTCACCAACATCATCGGCAATGGCGTCGCCACGATCGTGATCGCGCGCTGGGAAGGAGCTCTCGATCGATCTGTGCTTGCCGCGGAACTCGCGTCACCGTCGACGGGAAGGGGGTGAACCTGTGGCCATGCAGGAAAACTGCATGCCGATCGATTCGAGTCGTGTGAACAAGTCAATCGAAAGGCACGCGAAATCTATGAGCGCTGTTGTCGCAAATGACGGAAGGTATGCTTCACAATGCCATCAACACCGCCTTGCAGGCCGTGAGCTCCCGATAGATGTCGTCGAGCTGTTGGCGGCTGGAGG
>JALYHU010000265.1 GCA_030776345.1 Pseudomonadota bacterium
CGGGAGTCGCTCAGCCGGCCGAAGCGAACGGCTGCGAAGAACCCAAGGGTTGCAGCCGCGACGCGACGCGGGCGCCGAACGGCTCACTGCCGGTCATGCCGTTGCGAATCGCGAACATGGTGATGGCCGCCGCGTTGTGCAGCTGCAATTTGCGCATCAGGTTCGAGCGATGCTTTTCCACGGTCTTCGGGCTCACGCCAAGCTCTCGTGCGATCAACTTGTTGGAATTTCCGAGAGCGATGCGCGTGAGAACCTCGCGTTCGCGCTCGGTGATCGATTGCGCAACGGCCGGCGGGGAAAGCCGCTGGTCGCCGGAGAGATACCCCGAGAGAATCTTGCTGGCAATGCCCTTGCAGAGGAATTGCTGGCCCACCGTCACGGTGCGGATCGCCAGCATCAGTTCGGCGCTGTTCGCGTCCTTGAGGACATAGCCGTTCGCGCCGGCGTTGAGGGCCGCGCGAATGTATTCTTCGTTCTCGTGCGCCGTGAGCACCAGCTTGCGCGTCAGCGGCGAAATGCGCTGGATCTCCGCCAGCAATTCGATGCCCGAACGTCCGGGAAGCGCGAGATCCGTCACCACCAGGTCGGGTTGCAGCCGAGCGATGCCGTCCAGGCTGGCTTCCACGCTGCCGAATTCTCCGACGATGTCGAAATCCGCCTCGATTTCGATGAGCGCTTTGAGACCCTCGCGCAAAATGGCATGATCTTCGACCAGCACGATGCGAATGGGCGACTTACCCGCTTTGCCGAGGAGTGAATCCGCTGTTCCGTGAAGGCGCCCTTGCATCATTTTTCTCCCTTTCTGCGATGCCGGTTAGTCTTTTTTCGGTAAATTCCGTGCGGCAACCACCGAATTTGAACTTTTTACAGCGTCAGGAAGTGTAAAGGCGGCTCATGCGGGGCGCAATGCGTCAATAGGGAAAACCTCCCAATCGAGGCGCGTCGCCGTAGTGATTTGGCGGTATATGTGAGATGAATCACACTTATTCCGGATTCTGTCAAACGCGCCTCAGCGGTAGCTTGGCGCTCTCAACGTTCCGCGCGGTTCGCGGCACCAGCAATACGCATACAACCCGCGAGGATCGTTCAGCTTCGCAATCGAGCGAGCTTGCTCGAGCACCGGATCCAATACTCGGTCGATGTCGCTGCGCGGGGCGATGAGTCCGACCACCCGTCCCATTTGCAGCGCCTCGGAGCGCAGCTGCATCAACAACTCTTGGCGCAGGCTCAGCTCGGACTCGATGTAATCGACGTCATAATCGTTGCCCAGTTGGGCAAGTTTCGCCGCAGCGTCGGTCGCATCCTTCAGACCGCCCAAATGATCCACCAAGCCGATGCGCTGTGCATCGACGCCCGCCCATACGCGCCCTTGGGCGATCTTATCCACATCCTGAACGCTCTTCTTGCGCCCCTCGCCCACGCGCAGCAGGAATTCCGAGTACGCATGTTCGACGGAAGTCTGCAGTATCTGGCGTGCCGCCGGCCCGAGGGCTCGTTCCAGCCGCATGTCGCCGGCCAGCGGCGTGGTGCCGATACCGTCGACTTTGATGCCGAGTTTCTCGAGGGTGCGCTGAAACGTCGGCACCACCGAAAATACTCCGATGGATCCGGTCAGGGTCGTCGGGCTCGCGAAGATCTGATTGGCCGCGGCGGCTATGTAGTAGCCGCCGGACGCAGCGTACGTGCTCATCGAGACCACCACGGGTTTACCGGCCTTACGCAGGGCCTGTACCTCACGCAGAATCTGCTCCGAAGCGAACATACTGCCGCCGGGGCTGTCGACCCGCAGCACCAGTCCTTTGACGGTATCGTCGTAGCGCGCCTGACGCAGCAGGTCCGCCGTGCTCTCCCCGCCGATCGTCCCGGGCGGCTGATGGCCGTCGAGGATCTCGCCCGAGGCTACGACGATGCCTATCCGGGCCTCCGACTTCGACTTCAGGACGTGTTTGGAACGCACGGCCGCGAGGTACTGGTTCATACCGATCGAATTGAAGGAATGATTGTCCCGGTCCTCTCCGACCAAGCCCTTGAGATCGTCCGCCACCTGGCGTCGGCTCTTGAGCGCCGTCACCAAGCCGCGCTGCAACGCCAACTTCGCGGCATCCCCCTTGACCGCGGCCAGCGCAGCCGGCGATTCGGCGATATATTCGTTGAGCGCGTTGGCGGGCAGCGAACGGGCGCGGGTTACGTCCTGCTGGTAGGCGTTCCAGAGCGCATCCAGCCAGACCGAACTCTCTTCGCGCTCGCTCGGCGCCATGTCGCTGCGCGAGAATTGGTCCGTATAGCTCTTGAAGGTACCTGCGCGAAATACGTTGACGTCGACGCCGAGCTTGTCGATGGCGTCCTTCAGAAACATTCGGTAGTAGCTGAAGCCATCGACGTACACCAAGCCGAGCGGATCCAGATAGACCTCGCCGGCCTGCGAGGCCAGGTAGAATTGCGTCTGGTCCATCGAGTCGGCGGCCGCGACCACGCGCTTGCCGGCGGCGCGAAAATCGCGCAGGGCCGCCCCTATTTCCTGCAGCTTGGACAGGCCCGACGGACCGAGATTGCCGGTCTCGAGCACGATCAGCTTGATGCGAGAATCGCCTTTCGCCGCCTGTATGGCATCGGTCACGTCCTTGAGAAGCGTCTCGGGGGCGGGACCGCCGGACGCTTGACCGAGCGCGCGGCGCACGGGGTCGCTCGACAGCTGTTCGACCAATTCTCCCTCGGGCGCCAGCACCAAGGCCGCGGATCGCGGCACCACGGGAATCGACGTATGCAGCGCGGCGACGATGAAACCGAAAATGACCAGCAGCAGGAGCAGGTGGAGGAACTTGCGAACGCCCTCCAGGATTCGCCAGACGAGACCAAAGAACCCGCTAAGAGCCGACCCGACACTCATGCAATGCTCCCGGTCGGCCTTGGAACCTAGATTTTCTCGTCGATGCGCGCCGCTTTGCCGGACAGATCACGCAGATAATACAGTTTGGCACGCCGCACGGCGCCGCGCCGCTTGACGCTGACTTCGCTGATGGAGGGACTATGCGTCTGGAACACTCGCTCCACGCCTTCGCCGTGCGAAATCTTGCGGACCGTGAACGAGGAGTTCAAACCGCGGTTCTTCTTCGCGATCACCACACCTTCGTAGGCCTGAACGCGTTCGCGATCACCCTCCACCACCTTCACCTGCACGATGACGGTGTCGCCCGGATTGAAGTCCGGAAGCTTGCGCGTGGCGCGCTCGCCGTTCAATGCTTGGATGATCTTGTTCATAGTTCCTTCCTTCAGTCTTGTGACGCGTCAATTCAATCCGGCCGTTTCATCCCGTGCGCCCGCGCACGTTCGATCTTGAATTCTTCCAAAAGAGCCCGTTCTTCCGCGCTCATGCCGCGCCTGTCCAGCAGCTCCGGCCGCCGCAGCCAGGTACGGCCCAGTGCCTGCCGCAAGCGCCAGCGCTCGATGGCCGCATGGTCGCCCGAGGTCAACACCTCCGGTACCGCGCGCCCGTCCACCGACGGCGGCCGCGTATAGTGCGGCCAATCCACCAAGCCGTCGGTAAACGACTCTTGAACCGCCGACTCAGCGCTTCCCAGGGCCCCGGGAAGCAGCCGCCCGATGGCATCGATGACCACCAGCGCGGGCAATTCCCCGCCCGTCAGGACGTAGTCGCCGATCGACCATTGGTCGTCGATCTCGGCCTCGATGAAGCGCTCATCGACACCTTCGTAGCGTCCCGCCACCAATATCAATCCCGGCCATTCGCGCGCCGCACGCGCCATACCCTGATCGAAGCGGCGCCCGTCCGCGCCCAAGTACACGCGCCGCGTGCCCGGCGGCGCACTCGCCGCCGCATTGCGCAAGGCGCTGCGCAAGGGCTCGACTTTGAGCACCATGCCGGGACCTCCGCCATAGGGCCGATCGTCCACCGTCCGATGCACATCGGCCGTAAATTCGCGCGGGTCGACGCACGTAACCGCGAGCAACCCCCGCTCTATCGCCCGCCCGAGCACCCCGTGCGCCAAGGCTTCACGGAGCATCACCGGAAACAAGGTCACCACCGCGATATGCACGAGTCACCGGTCAACGCTCAAGCGGCCGCATCGGTCCAATCCACCACCACCCGCCGCGCCTGCAAATCCACCCGCCGCAGATGCTGCGGAACGGCCGGCACCCAGTATTCCCGGTCGCCGCGCACCACCATCAGCACCTGTGCCGGCGTTTCGATGAAATGCAGCACGATTCCGAGCCGGACCCCGGCGAGATTCACCACCTCGCAGCCGATCAAATCGGCGCGGTAGAACTCCTTGTCATCGCGCTGCGGCAGTTCGCTGCGCGGCACGCCAATCTGCGCACCTCGCAAGGTCTGCGCCTGGTCGCGGTCATCGACCCCGACCAGTTTCGCCGTCAGCTGGCCGCCGCTGCGGCCGCTGTTCTCGATTCGGTAGGCGGTCCAGGCACTGCCCACCTTCAATTGCACGTCACGGTGTTGCAACAATCGCTCGGGCGGGTCCGTGAATGAGCGCAGCTTGACCCAACCCCGGACGCCGAAAGGCGCGCCCACGACCCCCAGCTCGATGAGCGCAGAGGATTCGCCGCCCACGGCCATTTCGAAGCCTTGTGTCTGGAACCCTTACGCGGCCTGTTTGCGGAACGAGGTGAGCAAATACTTCACGCGTTCCGACATGTGCGCGCCTTTGCTCAGCCAATGCTCGATCCGAGCGACGTTCAATCGCAGCTTCACCTCGGCGCCGCGCGCCACGGGATTGAAGAGCCCGACGCTTTCGAGGCTGGTGCCGCCTTGGCGTTTGCGGCTGTCGGTCACCACAACGTGATAGAACGGGGTTCTCTTACCACCGCGTCGAGTCAAACGGATCGTCACCATCGTTATTCACCTTGCAACGCCTAGCCGCTAATTGTAATGAATACGGCGGCCTAAGAGCAAGAATATCGTCAGGGGCGTCCCTGCGGCCCCCCAAATCCCGGCGGCAAGCGGCCGCCCATGCCCCGCATCATGTTTTTGAGCATGCCGCCCTTCATCATCTTCTTCATGGTTTTCTGCATGTGATCGAACTGTTTCAGCAGCCGGTTCACTTCCGGAAGCTGCACGCCCGACCCTGCTGCAATGCGGCGCTTGCGCGACCCATCGATCATATCGGGCCGGCGCCGTTCGCGCGGAGTCATGGAGTCGATGATCCCCATTTGCCGTTTCAGGGTTTTCGCATCGACCGCGCCGGCGGCCGCGGCCGCGTTGGCCTGCATCTGAGCGGGCAGCTTGTCGAGCAATGCCGACATGCCCCCCATCTTCTGCAGTTGGCTCAGTTGGTCGCGCAGATCCGACAGATCGAACGATTTGCCCTTGTTGATCTTCTTCGCAAGCTTTTCGGCCTTTTCCTGATCGACTTGGCTCTGGACCTGCTCGACCAGCGACAACACGTCGCCCATTCCCAGGATGCGCGAGGCAATACGCTCGGGCTGAAACAACTCGAGGGCTTCGGACTTCTCGCCGGTGCCTATGAACAGGATCGGCTTGCCCGTTACCTGCCGAACCGACAACGCCGCCCCGCCGCGGGCATCGCCATCGGCCTTGGTGAGAATCACGCCGGTGAGGGCCAGCGCATCGTTGAACGCCTTGGCGGCATTGACGGCGTCTTGCCCCGCCATGCTGTCGACGACGAACAGACGCTCGTGCGGCTTGATGGCGCCTTCCAGCTCTCTGACTTCCGCCATCATGTCGGCGTCGATGTGCAGCCGACCGGCCGTATCGAGCAACAGAACGTCATACGCCTGTAACGTAGCCTCGGTCAGCGCGCGCCGCGCAATTGCGACGGGGGCTTCGCTGCTGTCGCCCATCGCGAACCCAGCCCCCACTTGGGACGCCAGGGTCTGCAGCTGCAATATGGCCGCCGGACGGTAGACGTCGGTGCTGACCATCAGCACCTTTTTCTTCTGCTTTTCGATCAACCATCGCGCAAGTTTGCCGGCCGTGGTGGTTTTTCCCGCCCCTTGCAGTCCCGCGAGCATCACCACCACCGGGCGCTGCGCGCGCAGATTGAGCCCGGTGCTCGCTTCGCCCATGAGCCGGACCAGCTCCTCGTGCACGACCTTGATGAAGGCCTGGCCGGGCGTGAGGCTCTTTGCGACCTCCGCACCCACGGCCCGCGCCTTGATGGCCTCGGTGAAATTCTTCACCACAGGCAGCGCGACGTCCGCATCGAGCAGCGCCAGCCGAACTTGCCGCACGGTGTCGGCAATGTTGTCTTCCGTCAGATGGCCGCGCCCCGTCAGGGCATTCAGTGCGCTGGAAAAGCCGGACGTAAGTCGGTCGAACATGCTGCGAATTGTAGCGTCCGAAGAGGGGGCCCGCTAGGCGCACCTGCGTGCTTGTGTCATTATTTCCGAGTCGTGATCCTCGCCATCGCCCTCTTCGCCCTCTACACCGCCAGTGCCTGGGTCATGCTGAGAAGCGCCAGCAATCCGCGCCTGAATTGGATCGCCTGGGCACTGGTACTGACGAGTATTTTCGGCCATACCGATGCCCTCGTACGGATGATGCGCATCGACGGGCCGGTGTCCATCGGCTTGCTCGAGGCCTTGTCGTTGCTGGCTTGGGCTGTGGCCGTGCTCGCATGCTTCATTTGCATCGAGATGCAGAACCGAGTGTTGGGCGCGATTCTTCTCGCGATTGCGGCATACGGCGCGGCGGCGACCGGCTCCGGCCGCACCTATGCGGAAGAGCATGTGCCGGGCTGGGCGCTGAGCGCACACATTCTATTGTCCATGGGCGCGGCCGCATTGTTGTTCGCCGCGGCCGTCACCGCCGGGCTGTTGATATTCCTGGAGCGGCGCCTGCGCATGCGGCGCATAGCCGACCTGCCGAGCATGCTGCCGCCGCTCGACGCGCTCGAAAAAGTGATGTTCCGGTTGATCGGGGCGGGTTTCGCATTGCTCACGCTCGCTTTGCTGACCGGCTTCCTCTTCGTCACCGATCTATTCGCGCAGCACCTCGTTCACAAGACCGTCCTGTCGCTGGTCGCCTGGGTGCTGTTCGGGATACTGCTCATCGGCCGAGTCCGCAGAGGTTGGCGCGGACGCTCGGCGGTGCGCTGGACCTTGAGCGGCTTCGGGTTTCTCGCCGTGGCCTATTTCGGGGCAAAATTCGTCCTCGAAACCATCCTCGGCCGGCATTGGGGCTGATGACGCATCCATCGCTAGGTGTCATGTTCGGGGGGTTGGCGGTGTTGCTGTTGTTGGCCGCCTTTTTTGCCGGCAGCGAAACCGCACTCATGAGCTTGAATCGATATCGCCTGCGCCATCGCGCCAAGGCCGGGCACCGCGGCGCGCGCATGGCGGAGGTGCTGCTCGCTCATCCCGACCGTCTGATCGGACTGATCCTGTTGTTGAGCACCATCGTCAACGTCGTCACGCCCACGCTGGTGGGGTTGATTACGTTTCGCCTCGGCGGCGACACTCTGGTCGCGATCGGGGTGATCGCTCTGACGTTCGTCATGTTGATCTTCTGCGAAGTGGCGCCGAAGACTTACGGCGCCCTGCATCCCGAGCGCCTCGCGCTGCCGGCAGCGTACGTGTATACGCCCTTGCTGCTCTTGCTGTATCCGTTCGTCTGGGCGACGAATCTGCTGGCCAACGGCGTGCTGCGGTTGCTCGGGGCTTCGCAGCAGCAAGCGTCGAATTCCTTGAGCAGTGAAGAGTTGCGGACCGTGGTGGCCGAGGCCGGGGCCATGATCCCGCACCGCCATCAACAAATGCTCGTCAGCATCCTGGACCTCGAAAATGCCACGGTGGAAGACATCATGGTGCCGCGCACGGAAATCGTGGGCATCGACGTTGACAATGATTGGGACAAAGTGCTGGAGCATCTGCGCCAGAGTCAGCATACGCGCCTTCCCGTGTACGAAGGCGAAATCGACCGCATCATCGGAGTGCTGCACATGAAGCGCGTGGTGCATGAACTGGCGCGCGGCCGCTTGGACAGGGATGCGCTGATCGCGGCGTCGAATGTGCGCGACGCCTACTTCGTTCCTTCGGGTACGACATTGAACACGCAGCTGTTGAATTTTCAGCGCGACAAGCGCCGCATGGCCTTCGTGGTCGACGAATACGGCGACATTCAGGGCCTGGTGACGCTCGAGGACATCCTCGAGGAAATCGTCGGCGAATTCACCACCGATCCCGCGACCATGATGCACAAGGACGTGCATCGTGAAGCCGACGGCAGCTTCGTGGTCAACGCCTCGACGACCATACGGGCGTTGAATCGCTCCATGCGCTGGAACCTGCCCATGGACGGACCCAAGACGCTGAACGGCTTGATCGTCGAGTTCTTGGAGACCATTCCGGAGTCCGGAACCACATTGAAGTTGGCCGACTACATGCTCGAGGTCTTGCAAACCGGGGACAATGCCATCAAGACCGTGCGCATTCGTCCGCCCACCCATCACGCCCGTTGAAAATAATGCGGCGCTCTTTTCATCCACGCGCGTGAAACATGTAAAATTCTGTTAATTCCGCTCCCGTACAAGGATGTTGCCTATGCTCCTTTCTCTGCGCCGATGGTTGACGGTCTCGACGATCTCGGCGTCGGCGCTGCTCGGCTCATGCGGAGGCGGGGGCGGCACTACGCCCACAACGACAACGGCGCCCGCGACAACGGCGCCTGCTTGGGTCCAAGGCCAATATTCTCCCCAGGCGGATTTCGCGGCGATGTGCGCGACGCCGCGGACGGGTACCGATCCGATTACCGGTAAGGCTTATCCCGATCGCCAGGGTAACTTGCTCGACGAGTTGAACTGGCTACGCTCCTGGACCGACGATTTGTATCTATGGTTCGACGAGGTGCTGGACCAGAACCCGGCAAGTTTCACCTCCGATTCGAGTTATTTTGCCGTGCTCAAGGCCACGGCCACCACGGCCTCCGGCGCCGCCAAGGATAGGTTCCATTTCACCTACGGTACCGCACGGTGGGAGGCGCTGTCGCAGTCGGGTATCCAGGCAGGGTATGGCGCGAACTTCGTCGCCTTGGCCACCACGCCGCCGCGTAATTTCGTCGTCGCCTACACCGAGCCCGGATCACCGGCCGCAACCTCACCCGCGAGTCTTGCGCGAGGGGCCAAGCTTCTCACCATCGACGGTGCCGATCTGGTGAACGCCACCGATCAGGCGAGCATCGATACGCTGAATGCGGGCCTCAGCCCGAAAGCGGCAGGAGAAAGCCATACATTTTCGATCCTCGATGCCGGGGCGCCAACACCGCGCACCGTAACGCTGGTGTCGGCGTACGTGACGGAAACCCCGGTGCAGAACGTGCATACCATCGCCACCACCACCGGTCTGGTCGGCTACGTGCTGTTCAACGACCATCTGGCGACCTCGGAAAGCGAGCTGGTCGCTGCCTTCAACCAGCTCCAGACCGACGGCGTCACCGATCTGGTGCTCGACATCCGCTACAACGGCGGTGGCTATCTCGATATCGCGAGCGAAGTCGCGTACATGATCGCCGGCCCGGGGCCCACGGCAGGTCAAACCTTCGAGCTCTCGCAATTCAACAGCAAGCATCCGAGCGTCGATCCGGTGACCGGCGCCGCCATCACGCCCCTCGGCTTCCACACCACCGCACAGGGGTTCTCCACGACGGCGGGAACCGCCTTGCCGACCTTGAATTTGCAGCAGGTGTATGTGCTCACGAGTTCGAGCACCTGCTCCGCGAGCGAATCCATCATCAATAGCCTGCAAGGCGTCAACGTCAACGTCATTCAAATCGGTACCACCACCTGCGGCAAACCGTATGGCTTTTATCCGGCGGACAACTGCGGCGTCACCTATTTCTCCATTGAGTTCCAGGGCATCAATGCCAAGAGCTTCGGCAATTATCCGGACGGCTTCACGCCGGCCAATACGGTGGCCACCCAGGGCGTACGAGTGCCCGGCTGCTCGGTCGCGGATGACTTCAACCACGCGCTCGGCGACAGCGCGGAAGGCGTCTTGACGGCGGCGCTCGGCTATCGAGCGACGGGGAGTTGCCCGGCGCCGAGCGCCCTCGCAGCGCCGCCCGTCGTCTCCGAGGGCGCCTATGTCCCGCCGGCGGCCAGCGGCGAATCGATCAAATCGGTGTGGCGGCAGAACCGTATCCGGCGCCAGCCCGGGACGCAATGAGGCCGTATCGCTCGGTGACATCACGCTGCACACCCCGCCACCGCTTGGCGGGCTGCCGGTCCGCAGCTGCCTTGGCATCGCGCCTCGCGCTCGGCCTGTACCTCATGGGACTTCCACCGGCGTGGTCCGAGCCGGCCGGTATCCCCGCCGTGATCGTCCAGCCCAGTGCCGACAGCCGCCGCGAATTGTCGCGCGTGATTCGTAGTGCGTTCGGCGGAGTTCCCGTGCCGCTGGCGGACGATGCGCTGACATCCTCGAGCATGCTCAGCCTGGAGCATGCCAATCCGCGTAACGCCGCAGGCCAGCCGTTCAATGGCCGGGAGCTGTCCCGTCCGGACACCTTCGAGCTGTTCAAGCGCGGTTCGCAGTGCGTGCTGGTGCGAACGAAAGACGGGCACGTCTGGCGGCTGCGGCGCGTGCGTTGCGCGCCGGCAAGGAGCCGGCCACCGAGCGGTTGATGGGCAGGTCGTCGACCCAACGCCCGTAGCGGTCGTTTGGCGCCGCGCTCTTCAAAAGACGTCGAGGGCCTGGCTCAGACGCGTGACGCCGCGCACCGTCATGCCCTCCGGGGGTCGCTTCGGGACGTTCGCTTCCGGCACCAGCGCCAATTTGAAGCCGTGTTTTGCCGCTTCCCGCAGCCGCTCTTCGCCGAAGGGCACCGGGCGGATCTCGCCAGCAAGACCCAATTCGCCGAAGGCGATCAGCGAATTGGGCAAGGGCACGTCCTGCAAGCTCGAGCGCGCCGCCAGCACGATGGCAAGGTCGCCGGCGGTCTCGGCCATGCGCACGCCGCCGACCACGTTGGCGAAGACGTCCTGGCCGCCCAGCAACAGGCCCGCGTGCCGATGCGCGACCGCCAGCAACATGGTCAGGCGATTGCCGTCGATGCCGACGGCGACCCGGCGCGGATTGCCGCCGAGGCTGGCATCCGCCAACACCTGTACCTCGATCAACAGGGAACGGGTGCCCTCACGCATCACGGTAATGACGCTGCCCGAGACGGGTTCGGCATGACGGGATAGGAAAATGGCCGACGGGTTCGTCACCTCGCGCAATCCCTGCTCGGCCATGGCGAATACGCCGATCTCGTTGGCGGCGCCGAAGCGGTTCTTGACGGAACGCAGCACCCGAAAACGGCTGCCGGTGTCGCTCTCGAAATAGAGCACCGTATCGACCATGTGTTCGAGCACCCGCGGTCCGGCTATTTGACCTTCCTTCGTCACATGGCCGACCAGCAATACCGCCGTACCGCTGGCTTTGGCGAAGCGCACCAGTTCGGCCGTGCACTCGCGCAGCTGTGAAACCGCCCCCGGGGCCGATTCGATGCGCTCTGAATGCATGGTCTGAATGGAGTCCACGATGAGCACCCGCGCACCCAGACTGGTGGCCGTACCGACGATCTCTTCCACGCCGGTCTCGGCAATGAGCCGCGCGGCGGCGTCCTGCAGTCCCAGCCGTCGTCCGCGGAGCGCCACCTGTTTCAGCGACTCCTCGCCGGTTGCGTAGAGCACGGGGCGCCCCAGGGCATGGAGCGCCGCTGCCGCCTGCAACATCAGCGTCGACTTGCCGATCCCCGGGTCGCCGCCGATCAATGTGACCGAGCCCAACACCAGGCCTCCGCCCAACACGCGGTCGAGTTCCGCGGACCCGGTCGCTAGCCTTGGTTCGTCCGATACGGCTTCGGCGGCCAGCGACGTGGTCGCATCGCCACGGGCGGGCCGCGACAGGCCGGGCCGCGACAGGCCGGGCCTGGGCCCGCGAGCCCCGGTGGGCGCCGCCTCGGACACCAGGGTGTTCCATTCACCGCAGGTGGCACACTGACCCTGCCACTTGGGCGAAGCCGCTCCGCAGGTTTGACAAACAAAAACCTCTTTCAGCTTCGCCATCGACGCGCCCTTTGATCCGAATCTGTGAGCTTAGCATTGCAGTCGGGGCTGCCCGATCACCTATACTGCCGCCCTTCTGAAAACGGATTATGTCTATTGCATGCGCAATTTCGGATCGATCGCAGCAATTGTCGGGATTGGAATCTTAGGGACGGACCTGTTGCTGAGATTGCTCGCCAATTTCAGTTCCTGGCTATGGTTACCGGGATGTCTGGCGTTGGCCGGTGGCGGCGGGCTGGTCCTGTGGTCTCGCCGGTCGTCCGCGGCACCGGTGGTGCCCGCCCCGAAAGCGTCGAACGTCTATGCGGGCGACACCGCGCGCTTGCTGGATAACTTCGAACAGCGCTTCGCGGAGCTCAAGGGCCGCAAGCCCAGCGCCACCGTGCTGGGAGATCTTTATGCCCTCGGCACTCAGCTCGAACAGCGCGCGCGCACCGTCCAGGCCACCGCCGTCTACCGGCATCTGGCACGGATCGACAACACCTACCGCGACGTAAGTTCGCGGCTCAAGCGCCTGATGGACGCCGATCGGGCGAAACCCAAAGCGCCCCCGACCCCTGCCCCCACCGTTGCCCCCGTTGCCCAGCCGCCGGGCGCGAAACCCTCTTCGCCGGCGCCCGAGGGAGCGCCGGACGCATCGGATTTGCAACGCCTCGGACGCTACCAGCTGGAACGCGAGATCGGCCGAGGCGCCATGGGTACGGTGTATCTGGGGCGCGATACCGCCATCAATCGGTTGGTTGCCATCAAGGCCATTCCGCTGGCCAGTGAATTCAGCGATTCCGAACTGGTCGAGGCCCGAACGCGCTTTTTTCGCGAGGCAGAAACGGCCGGGAGGCTCAACCATCCGAACATCGTAACCATATATGATGTCGGTGAAGAGCGCGGCCTCGCCTATATAGCGATGGAATATTTGAAGGGCCGCCATCTGAGCGACTACGCCACGGCCACCAATCTCTTGGAGCCGCGCAAAGTGCTGGAAGTCATCGGCCGAACCGCCGACGCTTTGGGGTTCGCGCATAAACAACAGGTGGTGCATCGTGACATCAAGCCCGCAAACCTGATGTTCGACGCGAGCACCGACGTGTTGAAGATCACCGATTTCGGCATCGCTCGCTTGTCCGGCGCCGGCAGCACCCGTACCGGCATCGTGCTGGGTACCCCCTCCTTCATGTCTCCCGAACAGCTCGAAGGGCGAACTGTGACCGGTCACTCGGACTTGTTTTCCCTGGGTGTTAGCCTATTTCAACTGTTGACAGGTCAGTTACCCTTCACTGCCGACTCGATGACGGGGCTCATGCAGCAGATCGCCGAGGCGCCGCATCCTCCATTGCGCGCGTTCCGGCCGGATCTGCCCGTGTGCGTAGAGGCCGTCATCGATCGCGCACTTGCTAAAGATCCCGACGCACGGTTCGACTCGGGGGCCCAAATGGCCGCAGCCCTGGAAGACTGTCGGTCGCGTATACCGAGCGGATTGCCATGATAGATTTCAATCGCCAACATTCAGAAGCGACGATGCGTCCATGAGTCTTCGGGGGAAAATCGCCAGCGTCGCCCTTACCGATACGGGCAAGGTGCGCGAGCACAACGAGGACATGATCGGCACCGAGGCGGACATCGGCCTGTTCGTGCTGGCCGACGGCATGGGCGGATACAATGCCGGAGAAGTCGCGAGCGGCATCGCGGTCAAAACCATCATCAACTTGGTGCGCGATGCAGTGATGCGCGAGGACCTCTCGGTGCGCGATCCGGACTCCGGGTTGACGAGACCCAGCATCATCTTGCGTGATGCGATTCACAGGGCCAACAAAATCATCTATCACACGTCCAAGACCCAGCCCCAATGCGAGGGAATGGGCACGACGGTGGTGGCCTGCTTGTTCCATGACAACAAAATGTCGATCGCGCACGTGGGCGACTCGCGGTTGTACCGGCTGCGGGACAATCGATTCGAGCAAATGACCGCGGATCACTCGCTGCTGCAGGAATTGGTGGATCGCGGCTTTTATTCGCAGCAAGAAGCGCAGCGCGCAACCAACAAGAATTACGTCACCCGGGCTCTCGGCGTGGAGCAAAACGTCGACGTCGAGATCCACGAACAGCCGGTGCAGAAGAGCGACTACTACGTCCTTTGCTCTGACGGCCTGTCCGACATGATCGAAGATGAGGATATCCATTTAACAATCAGCACCTTTAGTGCTAATCTTGATACAGTTGCTAAGCAATTGATTCAGCTGTCGAACGACAATGGTGGGCGGGACAACGTGTCGGTCATCATGGCGCACGTTGCGGAACCGTTTCCCGCACACCGGCGTATATTCGACAAAATTCTGGGATGGTTCGGCTAGGAGTCTGCATGGCACGCCTGATGCTCAGCTTGGACGGTTCGGTCCTCGCGGAATACAACATGAACAAGGAGCGCTATACCATTGGGCGCCTTCCGGACAACGATATTCGTATCGACAACCCGGCGGTGAGCGGCCACCACTCGCTCATCATCAACATTCTCAATGACTCGTTCTTGGAAGATCTGAACAGCACCAACGGCACGTACGTCAACGGCAAGCTGATCAAGAAACATGCGATGCAGCATGGCGACGTCATCACCGTCGGTCATCATCAATTGCGCTTCGTCGACAGCCAGGAAGATGGCGAGGTCGAACAGGATGACTTCGAGAAGACCATGGTCATCACCTCGAGCACCCAGGGTGAAGAGCGTATTCGCCGGGTCGGCGTAGCGGTCGACCAAGCAGCCAAGGCCGTTGCGGCCAAGCGTCCAGGCCCCCCCGGCGGAATTCCCGAGAATGCCACCGCGCTGCCGAAGGCCAAGCTCCAGGTGCTCTCCGGCGCTTTTGCAGGCCGTGAGTTGGAACTGACCAAGGCGCTCACCACCCTCGGCCGGCCGGGTGTGCAAGTCGCTGCCATCACGCGGCGCGCCGAAGGCTACTTCATCGTGCATGTGGACAGCGGCAAGGAAAACGACTATCCCCTGGTCAACGGGGTTCCGATCGGGCCTCAGGCCAGACGGCTGAACGACAATGACGTGGTCCAACTGGCCGGCGTGAAAATGGGGTTCTTCGAGAGCTAGCCGGAAATGCGGGCTAGGAGCCAGGACATCGGCCGGACTAGCGAAGCGCGACGGCAACTCGTTGACTGATCCCGCAGAGGAGTTCATACGGAATGGTGTCGGCCCAAACGGCAATCTCCTCCACCGGTAATCCCTGGCCCCAAAGAGTGACCGGATCTCCGAGCTTCGGCGAGGATTTCATACCGCTGACGTCGATACCGATCATGTCCATCGATACGCGGCCGGCCAGGGGCACGCGTTCACCGTTCACCAGGACCGGCGAACCCGAGGTGAGGCTGCGGGGATAGCCGTCGCCGTATCCCACCGCGGCCACCGCCAGTCGCGTCGGCCGCTGCGCCGTCCAATTACCGCCGTACCCCACGCGCTCGCCGGCTTCGATGTCTTTCACCGCGATCACGTGCGAATGCAATGTCATGACAGGCCGCAACCCGTAATCGGCACCGATCGATCCCGCAAATGGGGAAGCGCCATACAGCAGCAAGCCGGGCCGCACCCAATCGGCTTGTGCGTCGGCGAAGCTCAGCATGCCGGCGGAATTTGCGATGCTGCGCTCGCCCGCGAGCGATGCGGTGGCCGTCCGGAAACGCCGTAGCTGTTCCGCCGTCGTCGGCAACTCAGGATCGTCCGCCGACGAGAGGTGCGTGAACAGATTCACGGGAGTCTGCACGGCGGGCAGAGCGCTGAGCGCTGCATGAGCGGCGTCGAACGCGCCCCCCTTGAATCCCAGGCGGTTCATGCCGGTGTCGAGTTTCAGCCAGACCTTGAAAGTCGCGCCCGCGGGCGCAGTGTGCAGCAGATCGATCTGTTCCGCCGTGTGCACCACGAGTTCGAAGCCCGCGGCGGCCGATGCTTCGAGTTGAGCGCTGTCGAACACACCCTCCAGCAGTATGGTGGGCGTGCGCACGCCGGCTTGCCGTAAGGTGAGACCTTCATCGACGCGCGCCACCGCGAAAGCGTCCGCCGACTCGAGCGCCCGCGCCACCGATACCAGGCCGTGGCCGTAGGCGTTGGCCTTGACGACGGCCATGATGCGCGACCGCGGCGCCCATTCGCGCAGCACTCTGAGATTGTGACGCAATGCGGCCGTGTCTATCGTGGCACTCACCAGCGGCGTCATCATCCGCGAAACACACCCTCGGCGTAGGACTCGGGCGCGTAGTTCTCGAATTTGGTGTATTGGCCGAGGAAGGTGAGCGGGAAGTCGCCCGTCGGACCATTGCGCTGCTTCGCGACGATGATGTCGGCAATTCCCTTGCGCGTCGTGTTCTGATCGTAAAAATCTTCGCGGTAGATCAAGAGAATCACGTCGGCGTCCTGTTCCAACGCCCCAGACTCGCGCAGATCCGACATCACCGGCTTCTTGTCGACCCGCTGCTCCACGCCTCGGTTGAGCTGCGACAACGCGATGACGGGCACCTTCAATTCTTTGGCGAGCGCTTTCAGCGACCGGGAGATTTCCGAAATCTCCGTGGCGCGATTCTCTTTGGTGCCGGGGACCTGCATGAGCTGCAGGTAGTCGACCACGATCAAATCGAGGCCGCGCTCGCGCTTCAATCGCCGTGCGCGTGCGCGCACTTCCGTGGGCGTCAGTGACGGTGTCTCGTCCACGTATATCTTTGCCGCTCCGAGCTGCGTCATTGCAGAATCGATTCGCGGCCAATCCTCCTCGCTCAGGCGGCCGGAGCGCAGGTGCCCCTGATTGATCCGGCCCAGTGAAGAAATCATGCGCAGGGTGAGCGACTCGGCCGACATTTCCATGCTGAAGATGGCCGCCGACTTGCCCGATCCGAGCGCGGCATTCTCCGCGATGTTGACCGCCAGCGTGGTCTTTCCCATGGATGGCCGCCCGGCGACGATGATCAAATCCCCGGCGTTCAGGCCCGAAGTCATTTCATCCAGCTTCGTGAAGCCGGTGGAGATACCGGTCATCTTGCCTTCCGAGTGGTACATCTCGTCGATCTTGTTGACCACGTCGGGAAGGATGCTCTTGACCGTGCGGAAGCCCACTTTGCCGCGCGATCCGCGCTCGGCGATCTCGAACACGGCCCGCTCCGCATCGTCGACGATCTCGCGGGCCTCGCGGCCCTCAGGCTCCAGGGCGCTGGTGACGATCTCGTTGCCCGCGGTGATGAGCTGCCGCAGGACCGAGCGTTCGCGGACGATATCCGCATAGGCACGGATGTTGGCGGCGGTGGGCGTATCGCGCGCCAGCGAGCCCAGGTAGGAAAGGCCGCCCACCTGATCCAGGACGCCCTGGCTCTCCAGATGACCGGACAGCGTGACGGCGTCGCAGGGTTGATTGCGTTCGATGAGACCCGCGACGGCCTCGAAGACGAGCCGGTGGTCGTTGCGGTAGAAGTCTTCGGCGGTGACCCGGTCGGCGACCTGATCCCAGGCGGCGGAATCGAGCATCAGGCCGCCGAGCACGGATTGCTCGGCTTCGACCGAATGGGGCGGCAGCCGCAGCCCTTCGCCGGCGCCGTCGGCGCCAAACGATCGACTACCGGCGCGAGGGACGGCCACGTGCGATCTTGAGCGCCGCGGCTTTGCCGGCCCTACTCTTCGGCAACGATGGTGACCGTCAAGGTCACGTCGACGTCGGTGTGCAAATGCAGCTGAACCTGGTGCTCGCCGGTGGCGCGAATCGGTCCGTTCGGCATGCGCACTTCACTGCGGGTAATGGGCTGGCCCGCCTTGACCGCAGCCTCGGCAATATCCGCCGTGCCGATCGATCCGAACAGTTTCCCTTCCGACCCCGCCTTCGCCGTGAGTTCGAGCTTGAAATTCTCGAACTTGAGCGCGCGAGCCTGGGCGGACTCCAATTCGTTGTGCGCCTTCGCTTCCAGCTCGTGGCGCTGAGCCTCGAACTTGGCGATGTTGGTCGGCGTGGCCATCGTGGCTCTGCCTGTGGGAACCAGGTAATTGCGGGCGTAGCCCGACTTCACCTTGACGCGGTCGCCGATGGAACCCAAGTTCGCGACCTTCTGCAATAGGATGATATCCACGTTAAGCTCCTAGCTCGCAGACTTAATGCTGATCGGTGTACGGCAGCAACGCCAGGAAGCGCGCGCGGCGGATGGCCAGCTGCAGCTGACGCTGATAGTGCGCGCGCGTGCCGGTGATGCGGCTCGGTACGATCTTGCCGGTTTCGGTGATGTAGCTCTTCAGCGTCGTCAGATCCTTGTAGTCGATCTGCTTGACGTCATCGGCCGTGAATCGGCAAAACTTTTTGCGACGGAAAAAACGTGCCATGGGGTGCTCCTGATATCTTGGTGGCTATGCGACTTGGCGCGGTTCAGCGCGCGCCCATGGGCACGTCGTCGTCGTCGCCATCGTCGCCGAAGTCATCGTGGCGGCGCGCATTCTCATCCGGCGCGCGCGCCATGGGCGAGGCCTCGGTCACCGCTTCGTCCATCTTGACGACGAGGTTGCGCAACACCGCGTCGCTGAAACGGAAAGAGCCGGTGAGTTCGGCCAGCGTCTTCTGGTCGCATTCGATGTTGAGGAGGATGTAGTGCGCTTTGTGCACTTTGGAAATGGGGAACGTCAGCTGGCGCCGGCCCCAATCCTCGAAACGATGTACTTGGCCGCCGCCGGCACTGACCATGCCTTTGTAGCGATCGACCATCGCAGGAACTTGCTCGCTCTGGTCCGGATGAACCAGGAGCACGATTTCATAATGCCGCATTGTAGGCTCCCTACGGGATA
>JALYHU010000266.1 GCA_030776345.1 Pseudomonadota bacterium
GCGCATTCGATGGCGGGAGTCAACTTTACCGACAAGGGGCCCTTCGGCGGCGTGAATGGCAGTTCGCTCATCATCCGCGGTTTGAACAGCGAAGGAACCGGTGGTCAATTGGCGCTGGCGTCGCCCGTGGTGCCGCCGGTGGCGACTTATGTCGACGATACCCCCTTGTTCGTCAATCTGCGGCTGCAGGATTTGGACCACGTGGAAATTCTGCGCGGGCCCCAGGGTACGTTATACGGTTCGGGCTCGCTCGGCGGCACCATTCGCTTCGTGCAAAATGCGCCGGACCCCGCGGGTTTCGATTCGAAAGTCGAAGTCGGCATGAGCAAGACCGCGCATACGCAATCCGTCAACGACGACTTCTCGGGCATGCTGAACTTGCCGCTGAGCGATACTTTGGCGGTACGCCTGAATGGCAGCTACACCGATGAGGCCGGCTTCATCAATCAACCGAACTTGTACAAGCTGGACGCCACGGGCGCCCCGGTCTCGGCGCAGCCGGGCAACTGGTTGAGCCCGCCGGTCATCTACGGAAAAAAAGGTACGAATTCCTACGAGTACCGGACGGCGCGAGTTGCCGCTCTCTGGAAGCCCAGCGATGAGTTCAAGGCGCAGCTCTCCTATTACTACCAGGTCGCAAGCGCCGGCGGCTTTCCCTACGTCGCGACGTCGACGGCGGCTTACAACCAGCCCATCACCTCGCCGCCCGGCATCCTGCCGCAGTTGTATGACGCGCCGGTTCCCGCCGGCATCGACCGGCTGTCGTCGGCTGCCAACAGCCTGGAGACCGTCAAGGACAAAGTGGACGTGGTGGCGCTGACCTTGGACTACGACGTGGGTTTTGCGACGCTCACGTCGTCGAGTTCCTATGCGCATCACCTCAACCGGTCGACCGCCGATCTTACCGCCGAGTACATCAATTTTTACTTCTACAAGCCGTACTACGGTACCAATCCGCGCTCCTTCATGCAGTCGCACGATGAGTTCGACGACAAGAATTGGTCCCAGGAAATCCGCCTGGCCTCGAAGAGCGGCGGCAAGTTCGATTGGGTGGGCGGTCTCTTTTACAAGGATCAAACGACCAATATCGTCGAACATGAGTTCTATCCGGGATACAACGCGTATTTCAACTCCTGCCTTGCGGCGGGTAACTCGCCGAGCAGCGGTTCATTCGCCCAGCCATTCAACCCGTGCGGATTCGGCGAATATGTCACCAGCCCCGGCGCCGTCAATCCGCTCAAAGGCATCGATATCGCAGTCGACCAGGCGTACATCGGCGATTTCGAGACGCACTTCAAGGATCTCGCCGCTTTCGGTGAACTCACGTACCACATCATCGACGGCTGGACCGCGACCGCCGGCGCCCGCGTGTTCAAGCAAACGCTGACGCAAGCTCAGCAAACCGGATTGTTGTTCGATGGGCCGGCTTTCACCGCCAACTCTTCATTGAGCGACGAGTGGCGGCGCGCGCTCTGGAAGGTCAACACCTCTTATCAGATCGACAAGACCAATCTCGCCTACGCAACCTGGTCCCAGGGCTTTCGCCGCGGCGGTGTCAACGCGTTGCCGCCGAGCGAACCCATCAACAATTACGTGACGCCGGACAGCCTGAAGCGGCTGCAGCCGGATCGCGCCGACAACTACGAGATTGGCGTGAAAGGCACGGTGGCCAATCGAGTGCGCTACTCTGCGGCCCTTTACGATATCGAATGGAAGAACATTCAGGAAGGCGTGCAGGTGACCCCCTTGGTGTTGCCGGCATCGCTCAACATCGGTGAGGCGGTGAGCCGCGGCCTCGAATTGGAAATCTCCGCGAACATGACGGATCACTTGAGCGGCCAACTCGGATACACCTACGATCAGACGAAGATCAAATCCTATAGCCCGCAGTTCTATTACCCCAACGTCTCCGTGCATCCTCCCGGCCAGGATCCGACGAGCGGCAACTCTAACCTCGTCGGCACCGCGCCGCCGCTGCCGGGCACGCCCAAGAACAGCCTCGCCCTCGGGTTCGAGTACGGGCATGTGCAGATCGCCGGCGGCGAGTTGCGCTATGCGATCAATGCGCACTACCAGAGCCGAGTCCTACCGGCGCTGTCGGCTACGGTCCCAACGGTGGCCGGGTATACCTTGGCGGACACTCGGTTGACCTTCATGCGATCGAATTGGATGGGCGCGCTGTACGTGAATAACCTCACCAACAACCTAGGGATCAGCTCCTACGCGGACCCGGCGATCTTCGGCAACCGCGACCAAGCCATCGTGACCCAGCCGCGCACGGTGGGCTTCACGCTGGGATACTCGTTCAAGGAGTGGTGAGACGCGCGGCGGGCGAGTTCGCCCCATCATTTTGGAGTATGCGCCATGATCCGTACCGGACAAGAGTACGTCGACTCGATTCGCGATGACCGCGAGGTGTACATCAACGGTGAGCGCGTCAAGGATGTCACCACGAACCCCATGCTCAAACCGCTGATCGATATCCGGGCACGGATTTATGACATGCAGCACGAAGACGCCACGCGCAACCTATTGGCATACCGGCAGGACGGCGAGTGGCATGCGGTGGCCAACAAGCTGCCGCGCACGCAGCAGGACTGGTGGGACAAGCGACGCGCCACGGACACGGTGCTCGAGGACATCGGCGGAGTCGTGACCCGCGTGGGCGATGAAACCGTGGGCGAGATGTGGTCGCTGTTCGACGGCCAGGACGTGCTCGATGAGGTGGATCCGCAGTTCTCGGCCAACATTCGCCGGCACCTCCAAAAGGTGCTGGAAGGCGATCCATTTCACGTCTCCGCCAATACCGACCCCAAGGGCGACCGCTCCAAGGCGCCCCAGGACCAGGACCCCGACATGCTGCTGCATGTGATCAAGGAGACCGACGCGGGGATCGTCGTGCGCGGCGCCAAGTACGAAACCGCGGCGGCCTACGCCAACCAGGCCTTTACCAAGCCCACCATCGCCAACTGGGGCAATTCGGCACTCTCGGACTATGCGGTGGGTTTCATTTGCGATCTCGGCTCGCCGAACCTCAAATTCATTTGCCGCACCGGTTTTGCCGGACGAGCGGCGGCGGCCGACTATCCGCTCGCCAGCAAGTTCGACGAAGTCGATGCGCTGGTGATCTTCGACGACGTGCTGATACCCTGGGAAAACGTACTCTTCTATCGTCACACCAAGGCGGCGGCATTCATTCGCGCCACGCTGCATCGCTATTCGGCGTTCGCGTTCGTACAGCGCAATCTGAAATTCGCCGACATGATGATCGGCGCTGCGTTGTTCAACGTCAGGCAGACGGGATTGGACAAGCAGCAAGCGGTGCAGGAAAATCTCTCGCGCTTGGCCGTGTACCGCGAGGGCATCAATGCGCACCTCACCGCGGCAATAGCGCTTGCGCAGCGCAGCCCGGCCGGCCTCCTGATGCCCAACCAGTCGCTGCTCTATACGGGTCGGGTGCTCGCGTGCTCACAGCTGCACGACATGATGCACATTGCCCGGGAGTTGTGCGGCGGCCAGATCTGCGTGACGCCGGACAAGGCATCCTTCGAGTCGCCGCAGACCAAGCCGTGGCTCGATAAGTTCTACTCGGTGAACGACAATTGGGTGTCGGATGACCGGCGAAAATTGCTGGCCTTTGCCCGCGACATGCTCAATTCGGACTACGCCGG
>JALYHU010000267.1 GCA_030776345.1 Pseudomonadota bacterium
AAAACCCTTCCGCGCACGCGCCTTCATATCGGACTGGACCAGGCGTATGAGAACAACCAGAAAGTTCATTTTCTGTCGGCTTATCAGCAGGCAGCTGGGCTCCCCGTAACGCGAGAATATCCCCGCCTATATCTGAGTAAGGTGGAAGATGATTTCCGACCGAAAGAGGCCGGGACCGGAAAATACGTCGTGTTTCACTTGGAAAGTTTTGCTACTCAGGACTTCCGCAAAATATATGGAGTTGAATGGGGAAAGATCGTATCTTCCTTGTCAGCGCGGGCGTTTACAGTTATCCAAATCGGCAAGGACCCCGCCCCGATCCCCGGTGCCGTGATAGTCAAGGGTGATATCCGCGATATGATTGCATTGATCCGCGGCGCCACATTTTTTGTGGGCCTCGATTCAGGTCCCAGCCACATCGCCTCGGCGCTCGGAGTGCCGGCGCTGATTTTTTTGGGGCGATCAACCCCGATTTCCGGCATTTTAGAGACCTGTTAAGGGGACAAATTCTCCAGCAGCCTTGTGAATGCTCAGGCTGGTATCACGAGACCAACAACGTTCAGGGAGGTTCTTCTTGCAGGCTGGTCGGTGATGCCGGCGTTCCACAGTGTGCTTTGCACACCACGGATAATGTTCTGGAAAAAATAGAGTGGGCTGATTAGGGAATATCAATTGCTACCTGTCGCAGACGGAGAAACATAAACCCGCCAGGACCTAACATCCGGCTGTTTCCGGGCCCCCCAGATTAGCTAAGAACATCGGGTGGGCGTCCCTCCGTATGGACCTGGTCATCACCAAGACCCACAATGGGGGGCACATCAGCGGCCTGATTTTTCACCACCACAACCCAGGGCGATTCGAGTTCATGTCGGGAATATTCATCTACCAAATTCTAACTCACTATACGAAGCTGGAGGATCTAGACCCCGGTTTTCTGGTGCTGGATAACTCCACGAACGAGCGCCAGGATTGGTATGAATATTGGCCTATTAGGAAATTTCTGCTCAACGAGCCATTGGAGGAGGATGCCTTTTATGGATTTCTTTCGCCAAAATTTAAGCAGAAAACAAATCTCAGCGCCGCCCCGGTCCGTGAATTTATAAGTCTCGAGATCTCCACGACAGACATCGTCCTGTTGAGTCCAACTCTTCGTTGGACCGCTTATCATTTGAACGTCTTCAAATTTGGGGATGCAGTCCACCCGGGTCTTCTACAGGTCGCCGACCGGTTTTTTAGGCAAATCGGCGAACCTACCAATTTACACGACCTGGTCACCAGTTCGCGTAACGAGGTATATTCCAATTACAT
This sequence comes from Pseudomonadota bacterium, assembly GCA_030776345.1. GTDB lineage: Bacteria > Pseudomonadota > Gammaproteobacteria > Steroidobacterales > Steroidobacteraceae > Bog-1198. The sequence continues at coordinate 1,309 of JALYHU010000267.1, forward strand.
GATTGCCAAACCTCGGTTCTGGAGGGCCTGGCTTAAGATTACCGAACAATTATTCGAAATCGCTGAGTCGGCAACAGATCCACTAGGCGCCGAGTTGCGGAAGCCGACGCGTTATCGGGGCGGCAACAACGCTCAGATGAAAATATTCATTATTGAACGTATCGTCACTTGGCTTCTTGCTCGGGATTCACAATTTGTGGCGCGCGTTAGAAATCCATTCGTCACGCGAAATCGCATATACAAGCTGCCAGGCGCAATTATTTGCGACGCTCTGAAAATTGCCTACATCGAAAATGGCCACCGCCGAGAATACAAAGATATGTTTTATTTAGTCAGCAAATTCGGAAAATTTTTAAGCTGGCAAATTAGGATTGGTACTGCTTTTGGCTTCCGGCCAATACGGGCATGTGTTGCTACTCTTTCATCTTATTGGACAAAAACCGGCCGGGCGGATAAGTGATCCGAACGGCGATTTCACGAATCAAACCCCATCCTCTTTCACTCTTCGCCAATCGCTTGGGGGGCCAGGGAACGCCTCCTCGCTTGTTTAATTTGCTGCCGCGGAGGGACGTTGATTTCACACTCAATGCCCGACAAACTTTTCCGCGTGTTGAATCATGAGCATCAACCACCGCAGCGAGCGCGATGGCCACGACTCGAATGACGATCGTATCGGCAGCGTTTTTGAGTTTGAGATCGAGCAGCTCGCCCCGAAGCCGCTGTAGAGGAGAAGAAGACACGAAACGGAATTTTACGCACCTTAAGCGGCTCAGTCAGAGCGCGAGATCAAGTGCAGGCGAAGCAACTCCCGACTCGGCTCTCCCAACAAATCGTCCTCTCGAATCTCAAGTGCTGTAGCGTGCATAAAATTCCGTTTCGTGTCTTGTCGTCTCAGTGGCAGTCTGAGTGTTTTTGACTAAAACCGCGAAGACGCGCTGCGCCCGTCAATCGTTTAACACCGGATTGGGGTCACCCCAGAGACCTTGAGTCAGCCAGGCGGGCAGTCCCTGGCGCCGGCCTTGATAACCGACCGCGGCGCACAGCGCCTGGATCTCCTCGGGCGGCGGCGCTCGATATCCGGTGAACGGCGCGTGGAACTTTGCGCAGCCGCCCACCACGTCGCTGTCCCTCCAGCAATACAACTTCTGCCCAATGCCCACCCAGTACAGTAACCGTCCGAGGCGTGAGGGGTAGGCCTCTCGTTTCACCCAGTACCGATTGCCTTTTTCCCGATAGTCGTCAACATCCAGTCGGATCGGAACCTCGACGCAGTGAATCCGGTCGTGTGCACCCGGGTCGATCAACACGAAAAAACGCACGTACTTAAGACACACCCCCAGCAAGTCAGCCCCGAGGATTTTGTTGAGCACGGCATCGCGGCCCTCATCCGTAGTCCACAGCGACGTGCAGTCGAGCCCGGCCCGGCGCGAATTGATCACCACGATATCGGCGTAGAGGGTTCCCTTCTCCTCCCGTCGGACCACAGCGTATTCGGCTTGGGCGACGTGGCCCCAGAAGCCGGGATAGAAAATCATCTGCATGGCAGGGCGCCTCCCTCCTGGCCGTCGTTTATTCGTCGATACCCACAAAAGGCTCAGCGACCTTCGGTACATCGTAGTACGGGAACTGCACTTTCATCCAGGCCGGCTGCGAAGCCAATTTCAGGAACCCCGTGCGATCGGGGAGCTGCTCAATCTCGGAGGCGAGCACCGCCGGCTCACTCGCGTGTTGTTCGCTCTGCCCCTGGGTAAGCTGGTCACCGCCCGACGCCACACGACTCGATTGGCTGCGCGAATTGGCCAATCTCACCACCTCGCGCACGCCGATCAACGCGGACGCGAACCGCGAGGTGCCGCCGTTCTCGGAGGCCGAGCAGCGCAGAATCAATGTATTGCCGCAATTCTCGACGACCGCCTGCGCGACCCCGCTGCCGTAGCGCGTGCTGATCTGGGCGATCGACTGAAATCCAATCACGCAGCGGCCACCGAACTTTCGCAACCGCGTGAGCGCATCCGATAGCCCGTCGATGGTTCCCAAGGCGTCGAGTTCATCGATGATGAACCAAATCCGCGCATCCCCTTCGGGCAGGCTCAAGGTTTTGGAAATGGTAATGCGCATCCACACCGAAATAATCGATCGCAGCGCCGCAATCTGGTCGGCGCGATATGGCAGAAAGAGCACGCCGCGGCCGGATTTCACCCACGTACTGATCGAAAACGGCGCCGCCGAGGGGGGTTGACGACGGATGTAGTCGAGACACTTGACGTGATCCGCCGTGATCGATTGCGTCCCGGCAAACTGTTTGTCACTCCCCTCCTCGAGGAAGCGCGCCGCCGCCGTTCCCGCGAGCAACAGCTTGAGCTCCGCCTTCGGCGCCGCGGTCAAGAGCCGATACAGCTCCCCCACATCGCTCATGCCCGCCTGCTTCATCTGGCCGAGCACGCACCCCAAAAACGTGCGTCCGTAGCTGATCCATTGCGAGTCCGGTCCGTCGCGATCCGGGATCAAGGCCCGCGCGAGCTCCTCGATGTCGTAGGGGGCTTTGATTTCACTGAAGGGGTCCCACTTCGCCGAGCGGGCATCGAAGGGATTTAAAATCACATCCCCGCGGCGCGGATCGTAAAACCGTGACAGGTACCCGGCATCCGGGTCCGCGATCACCGCGCGATCTTGCCGGTACAGCGCCGCATGCACCATCTCCCGAATCGCGGTGCTTTTGCCGGTGCCGGTGGTACCGGCGATCTTCGTGTGCATGACTTCGTCCTTGAGCGGCATCGTCACTCCGGCGATCGTGATCGGAAACTGCGCGCGGGACGCCGGGGCCTGTTTCGCGCTTTTGATGGCGCTCACCCGCTGCTTCGCGCTTGAGTTTTGGGCCGCCGCCCCGTCGGTGACGATCGCCCCGCGCCGTTGCGCGCCATCGAGCGCCTGGCCCCGACGCGCCCATAACAATCCCCCCACCAGTCCGCTCAGCATCGCCAGGATCGCGGCGAGCATAATGACGCCGATGAGACTGAGCGGCACACCGAGCCGCGGTAGACCCCAGAGGAGCGCCTCAAAGAGCCCCCAGACGCCGGCCGTGAGCGGCACCGTGAGCATCGGCCAGAGAAAATAATGGCTGATCTTCGCCCGGCCTTGGCGCAATCCCGCGAGCGAGAACAGGGCCGTGGTCGCATACAGCGCACCGAGCCCCGTCCCACTGTGCAAGAGGGTGTAGCACCAGACTTGCAGCTTGAAGCCGAGCGATCCGTCGAGCAGGGCGTTCATGGGAACTCACGGGGGTTGATCGTCATCTCATCACTCCTACTGGGGGCCACCGGCACTAGTCGATTTCCATCTCGGGCCCCTCGTGTTCCTGGCCCCGAGTCGGCGGATCTAAGTTCTGCTCCGGGTTCTGTCGATACTCCAGCCAGCGTCGCACCGACTCGGCGCGCTGCTCGTCCAGGGTCAGAGTGGATTCCCGCGCCGGCTCCCGCGTCTTCTCGGCCGCCTTCTGCGGCGTTTGCTCCGCGGCGAGTTCGGCGGCCCGTTGCTCCGCCCGCAGCGCGAGCCACGCCTCCCGCGCCTGCCGCTGGATCTCCTGCACGCTCTGCGGCTTCGTCGCCAGGGGCTCAGAGACCTGCCGCTCCCGTTCCCGCTTCGCGCTCTGCAGATCCCCGGACAGATCCAAGATCGACCTCTCGAGCTGGGCGCGCTCGCGCTCGATCTTCCCAAGCTCCGCCGCCCGCTCCAACCGCTGCTGCGCCGCCGCCAAGGCTTCGGCATCCAACCGCTTGCCGACCTCCGTCTCGATCCCCCGCCGCTCCATACCGGAGACCGCCGGCCCTAAATGACTCTGCGGCTCCCGCTCGATCCCCTGGGCCTCTAAGCTCCGATGATCGATCCGGGCCTCGATGCCGTGCTCTTTCAGGTACTCATTGGTGAGCGTTTCCCAGCGCTCGCGGATGACCGTGATTTCTTCTTTGGCCGGCCCCAACCCCGCCTTGCGCCGGTTGCCGTCAGACCATTCGATTTCGCTCTTGGCCCCGAGCCCCCCGGCCTCGATCGTGCGGGTGGTGGTGAGGACATGCGCATGGTGGTTTCGCTCATCGCCGTGCCGGTGCGGGGCATGAATCGCGAAGTCCACCCCAATGCCATAGCGGTCGGCCAGATCCTTCGAGAACGCCCGCACCAATTCCACCCGTTGCTCTCGATTGAGTTCGTGCGGCAAAGCGATTTCATACTCCCGCGCCACCCGCGAATTCGAGCGGTTCTCGGACGCCTCCGCCGCATTCCACAGCGCCTGCCGATCCCGCGCCCAATTGATATCCCGACGAGCTGCCTCGGTCGGCAGCACGATCTCCGCATGCTCGACGCCGCGCTTTCTCGTGTAGTCGAACACCTGATCCGAGGTCAGATCGTGAATTTTCTCCGCCGCCCGATACGCCGCCGCCGCCGTCGCCGAGCGTCCGCCTTTGCGTGAAATGGGTTTGACCGAGAGGTGATAGATCGCCATCGATTACGCCTCCGAATCCGAGGTCAATCGAGTGCCCCTGATGGAACACCAGCTGCCATCGGCCTTCGTGCCAACACCACAACGAACTGCGCAGCGCCGGTGGCTTCCACCCCGGTCCTGCGACGCTGCGTGACACGTAGGTGACGAGCACCGCGCCATAGGCCACCGGCGCCGCGTGGAAGTCCTCGAACACGAGCCGCGGCCGAACCCCGCCGGCCGTGAGCGCCTCCAGCGTCGTGGCGACATCGTAGATGCGCGGCCCGAGCTGCCGAATTCGCGAAAGTCCACCGCGAGCAACGTGGCGAGACTGGCACGCGATTCGGACGCCGACGGCATCGCGAGCCGTTCTTCCAGAACGCGCAGTTCTTGGGCTACCGCTTCGCTCTCCATCCTGCCTCCTGCTCCGCGCCGCCAACGAGTGGCGCTCTGACTCTTCCCTCTTCGGCCACCTCAATCGAGCGCGAGAGCGATCGAGTGGGGCGGCCGTCCTCGCGCACCGCCCGGCCGGAGAGCCGGACCGATGCGCGATCCCCGACGCTCCCGGGGTCCAGGGGTGGAGGGCGTCAGCCCGTAACCCCTGTGCGCACTGAAATCATGTTGGCCGCTTTGGGCCGACATGATTTCGTAAGTGCGCCCTTTGTACCACTACGGGGCCAGATTACGCTCCGCTCCACGCGCGCGCAAGCCTCAACTCCACGTCTTCGTTCACGGCCCTACCGCCCTTCGCGCTGCTACGGAAAAGCGTGCACCTCAGCCACCACCACTCCCCACAACCTCAACCGCATGCTACGGTCGGCAATGTGCTTCCCGCGGCCGCCGCCCAACCCCCGAACCACAGGGCGCGACCGATCGAGGCGCGCGCGACACCCCAAGGACTGGACCCCACTCAACGGAACCGACATGCCCAAACTCACCGACCGCATCAGTGACCTCGAAACCAAACTCAAGCAACTCAAAGTCAGGCAGCAACGCATCGAAGCCCGGGCACGCGCCCTCGCCTCGAATCGCGCCCGCAAAGAAGACACCCGCCGCAAGATCCTGATCGGCGCCACCGTCCTCGCCCGCATCGACGCGCACCAACTCGACCACACCGAGCTGCAGAGTTGGCTCGACGCTCATCTCACCCGCGCCGATGACCGGGCGCTCTTTGATCTCTCACCCAAAGTGCGAGTTTCCGCATAAAAAACTCGCGCGAAAAGTCGAATGGTTGGATGAAACGCACTGTCGCCTAAAGGTAGAGTGTCCACGGTCAGGCCACCCACTCGTGAAAATTACAGGGAGTACACACGCCAATGAAAAATCCAGTCCGCAGCTTTCTTGTAGGCGCTCTGATCGCGACCATGATGTCGCTTCCGGGCCTGGCCCTTGCTCATGGCCACAGCGGGCACGCTAGCAGCCATTCGAGTGGTCCTCACTATGGCGGAGGGCATCACACGAGTAGTCATGGCGGGCATTACGCGGGCGGGCATGGCTCTTCCCATCGTGGCGGCCATTACGTCAACGCTAAAACCGGCAATCATTACGGCCACCATAAGCCCTAAAAACAGGGGGTATGGCCCACCGGCTGGGGCTATTTCTTCCCGCCCTTCCCCGGCCGCTCGCCTTCTCGCTCTTTGAGCACCTGCATGAGCTCGGCATGCTGCGCATTCAACGCCTCGGCCTGGCCACGCAATTGCGCCGCCTCTTCCCGGGCTGAACTCGCCGCACTGCGCGCCTGAGCTAACTCCGCCTCCACCCGCTTCAACCGCTCGGCCTGGTCCACCTGCACCCCCGCCTGCGCCTCCGCCCGAGCCTTCACCGTCACCAGCTCGGTACTCGCCGCCGCCAACCCTTCCCGCGTCACCCCATGAATCCGGCGCTCCGCCTCGATCTCCGCCGTCAACGTCGCCACCGAGGCCTGCGCCGACTGCAACGCCGTTTTCAAATCCTCCGCCCGCTTCTCGATCTCTTGAACTCTCGCCGCCGCCGTATGCGCCTGGTCCGTCAAGGCCACCACCTGCCGCGCGGACTCAGCCCGCTCTCGCTCCGCCGCGGCAGCCGCTGCCGCGGCCATCCCCTCCACTTCCGACAGTTTCACCTTCAAGGCCTCAAGCTCCGCCCCTTGGCTTTCGAACGCCGAGGACAATTCCACCCGAAGCTTTTCCGCTTCCGCCCGCTCCGCATCCCACGCGGCTTGCGCGACGTTCAACGATTCATTCGCAAGCTCTTGGGCTTCCGTCCACAGCGCACTCAACGCCGCCTGGCTCGCCTGACTCACCCGCTCCGGCACCGACACCACCGCGGCCGAGGCAGACACGATCTGTAGTCGTCTCCACTCCCGCATCACTGCGGAGGCATCGTTCATCGAGGTCTTCGACAATTTCCTAACCGCATCGACCGTAGGCAGCTCTTTCCGCCCCGATTGCTCGAACAATTGGTTAGCCGCTGCCAGAATCCGCTCGCGAATCTCAGGATTGGTGTCCATGTGCTCTCTCCCGTAGTAACAAACTCAATAAGATAGTAAGAATAATATTCCTCCTATTATTATCTGTCAAGCTTATTACTGAAATTCCCAAAATTTCGCCCGGCGCCGACCACGTCGCCCCGGGCCAAACCGCCCCCAAAATCGCCATTCAGCCGCCGAAACGCCAATTTCCGCGCCCCACCGTCCCCACAGAACGCACCAGGAGGCCCCAGGAGCCGTTTTCTCGCCAAATAGACGCTGGACTAGCGCCCTACCCTCAAAACACCGTTCTAGGACGCTCTGCGGCAACGCAAAGACCCCTCGCTCTGCCAGAGAGGAAAAACGGTCTTTCCCTTGGAGGCCCTCTTGGATTTATTCCGGTGTTCTAGTTCCGAAGTCTTTCCAGCCCCCATCGGGCTGGGATGAATTCATGGCGTGCGAAGCGCGCTCCTTGTGGGGTATGCCGGGTGGGGTTGGGGATCGCGTCCGCGATCGAGCCGGCAGGGGGCGGTAGCCCCCCTAAGAGGCGGTGCGGGGATTCGGTGATTGCGAAGTTATCTACAGGGTGGCGTTTTTCAGCTATAGGAAGCCCCTATAGGTTCTTAACTATAGGATTGCGTGACAAAGTGCCCGTGACTTTTGACCCCTTAGCGTGACAAAGTGCCCGTGCTAAGCGTGACAAAGTGCCCGTGGATAACTTTCTGAATCAACAAGCTTATGCACAGCCGCTTACTCGCGGCTCATCGGTAGTAATCGACGCGCTACGGGCGGCCAACTATGGCGTAGCTGCATGCCCCGCGGCGAGAGATCAAATTTGGCTTCTGGATAGACCACCTTTACCTGCTTGAGCGTGCGATTGAACACCCGGCGAAACTCCCGGATTTGGGCGTAGCCATGGCCAAATTGCTCCCATAACGAGGCCCACGGAACGAGCGCGGTCTTACCCTCCTCGATCCGGTGCAGACGCTGCGCGAGCCAAGTGTAAATATCGAGCGCCATGGCGCTGTGCGACAGTCGCGCAACAGCTGTCTCGTTCAGGGGCACAGCATGTTTCATGAGGCTATCGAAATAGCGCTGCGAGAATTGCACCGTCGTCGGCCACAGCACCCGCTGCTGGGGGTCCCGGGTCACCCACAGCTCAAATCCCTCGATGACCGATCCCTTCAACGTCACCGCCCGCCCCTCGCCCACCATGGTCCCGATGCGAAAATCCGCGGCCGAGAGGCGCGTCAGTTGATCCTTTACGGTCCGCAGGGTCCGGCCGCCGGCGTCGAGCCCGAGGGTCCGTTTGACGAAGGCCGTCAGGCTGTCTTCCAGCTCAATGACGGGCGATTGGGTCCGCAAAGCCTCGGCGTTCAGGTGATACAGCACCAGGCGCGGCTTGGGTCCATAGGGCAGCCCGACTTCCACAAACTTGCGCGTATCGGGATGAAACGCCTGGCCGGCCGCAACCAATAGATTCACGAGGCCATTGGCGCGCTCCCAGCTACGGATCTCGTCGCCTGGATCGCGAAACGGCAGGCAGGTTTGGCACAGCACCGAGTGCTGATACAGGATGGATTCATCCGCGTCCGGCGGCGGCAGCTCGAAGAGCCGCCGTTTCTGCGCGCTCGGGGGCTTGAGGCCCTCCGGCACCAGATCCAAGACGGGTCGCAGCCCAGGCTCATCGTCCTCTGTTTTATTTCCCATGATCCCCTTCCCTATGGCCAATTGACCCGCAAAAACAAGCGTTGCGGATCGTCCTTGAACGCTTCGAACCCAAAACTGCGATAGAACGCGGCAGCTCGCTCATTGAGCGCGTCAACCACCAGCCCGATCCCGGCCGCTTCTGCGATCGTGGCTCGAGTGCGAGCAATCGCATCGACCACCATCAGCCGACCAAAGCCGCGCCCCTGCGCACTATGGTCCACCGCCAAACGCCCCAGGAGCACGCACGGCAGGCGTTTGGGCAATTTGCGGGAGCTGGGCATCTGACTGGTGTCGATCTCATGAGCCAACAGCGTGTAATACGCCAAGATTCTCGTGGGCGCCTCGCTCTCCACGACCACCCGGGTCCGAGCGTAATTTTTCGTCTGCTGTTGCAGAGCCATGCGCACGAGCCAATCGTTTAAGGATGGCTCGCCACATTCAAAATTCGTCCGCTCGTGCTGGCCAGTCAAAAGGTCGACTTGGATCGCCACTCGTAGCCTCTTGATACTCGGCAAGTGCCTCGCGCAACGCTGCGTTCGGCGGTTTCGGCGGCTGGTCCAGGAGGTCCAGCAACCATTTGGAGTCCCGTGCCGACAATCGCAGCACGCGCTCCCGCTCTAGAATCAGATCCGCTTCCTTGATCGCCGCCTGTACGAAAAACTGGTTGAGTGTGGCGCCGGTATAGTTCGCCGCCTCCTCCAGCCGTTCACGCACTTCTTTGGATACGCGCATCGAAATTCGATCTCGCTCCAGGGCTGCCGCATCGGACGCCATGGCATCACCTCATCAGTCCGCTGGGTTATCCAGCTGGCGCCATTTTGGAGCCGATGATGAAAAAATGCAACCGATATCATACCAACCTAGCATTAGTATGATATTGTTCTAGGCTCATCCTAGGTTGAATATCGTATCATCCTAGGTCTATACTGTATGAACCTAAAAATGAATCGCGTTGGTACCCGCGGGAGCGAAACACATGTTGGTCTTAGTCGGCGGCGAAAAGGGCGGGGTGGGTAAAACCACACTCACACTCAATCTCGCCGCCATGCGCGCGCGCGCCGGCAAGGACGTGCTACTGGTCGATGCCGACAAGCAGGCGAGTGCGAATCTGTGGGCCGGTATCCGCCGCGAGGCGAAGGTCGAGCCCACCGTGGCTTGCGTACAGAAAACTGGTAAGACCCTTGGTGCAGAAGTCAGCGAGTTGGCAGGGCGCTACACAGACGTCATCATCGACGCCGGCGGTCGTGATTCGGTTGAGCTGCGCGCCGCCTTGACGGTGGTCCGCCTCGCCGTGTTCCCGCTGCAGGCCTCGCTGTTCGATGCGGCCACCCTCGAAACACTGTCGCAGCTTGTGGAACTGGCGCAAGGATTCAACCCGGAACTCGTCGCCGGCGTGCTCCTCAATCGCACCTCGACGAATCGCCAAGTCCGCGAAGCCGACGAAGCCCGCGAACTCATCGCGACCTATCCGAATCTGCATCTGATGCAAAGCTTGATTCGCGATCGAATCATCTATCGCAAAAGCGTGCGCGATGGTCTCGCCGTAGTGGAGTACAAACCACGCGATGAACTCGCCGATGCGGAAATGCAATCACTCTACGAAGAGGTATTCGGCAATGGCTAGCAGTTTGCTTGATCGCGTGAAGCGGCCACCGCAGTCCGCAGAGACTTTCATTGCGGCGGCGGATGCAACCCCGTTTAAT
>JALYHU010000268.1 GCA_030776345.1 Pseudomonadota bacterium
CGTAACGTGGCTTGGTTGGCTCGCCAGGCCAGCAGGCCCTCGTCCGGGTTCTCCACGCGCATGGCCGCCGCGTGCATGAAATTAGACAGGGCCGCCAGCCTCTCGCCGCCGATCGCCTCGGCCGCAACGCCCAGGGTGCGGGATACCAGCAGCCGCAGGTCCTCGTCCAGATGCTGACGCACGCGCTGCAGCTGCGCTTCGTCGAGCGCATTCGTCGCTTGCAAACGGCCGGCCAGCAGCGGCAGCCAACGATCCCGGCTGGGCAGCATCCCCGATATCAAGTCCACCAGGCTTTGCCAGCGCTGGTCGCCCTGTGCCAGGACACGATCGACCGCATTGCCGAATTGGTCCGCGACATCATGTGCCAGAGCCCGACGCGCCGCCTCTTCGTACAGGGGCCGCGGCGTTTCGATCAAATTCAAGCGCGAGCCGGCGCCCGCGGTGATCGGCAGCTGTCCGGCGAGCCAGGCGTTGAAGGCGTCGATGGTTTCGATGCGCAACCGCGATGGATGGCGTTCGAGGTCGAATCCGAGCCGGTCCATGTGGCGCTTCGCCGCGGCGCCGGGCGCCGAAGACGATGATCGCAGCGCCTGCAGTACACGCTCGCGCATTTCCTGTGCCGCGCGGCGCGTGAACGTCAGCGCCAAGATGCGCTCCGGCGCATCCACGGACGCGAGGAGCCGCAGATAGCGCTGTGCCAACAGCGTCGTCTTACCGGAGCCCGCGGGTGCCTGGACCAGCACGGAACCGGTGGCCGCGACGGCATGCTCGCGAGCAGCCCCGTCGACCGGTGCTACCGTGTAGCTCGGCGCTGCCTTGTCGCCCGGCACCGCGTTGTTGTCCGGCACCGCGCCGTGGTCCGGCGCCACGCTGTGGTCCGGCGCGTCAGCCACCGAGTTCACCGCCGCCGATGTCCGCGGGTTCAAGCGCCGCCGGAACGCGGCACAGCGGTTGCAGTCGGCAAGAGGCACAGGCGCGCAGCGTCGGCGCCACCGCCGCGTTGCCGGCGGCGAACTGCGCTGCGATTTTCTCGATGCGCTGCGACCACGTTGCTAGCAACGCGCTGAAATTCGGCATGCCCTCCATGTGCGACGCGCGGCTGCGCATTTTGAATATCCCGCCTCGCTCTGCCTCTGCCACGAAGCAGCATTCACTGGCATTGACCTTTCCGTAGGCTACCGCCACCAACCCCGCCGGGCGCAGCAGCGCGTAAATCGGCAGCTGCGGATTGTCCGGCCGCTCTCCACGCCAGTCGGGTGTGGCCGCGCCGGTCTTGTAGTCGATCAACACTCTGCTGCCGTCGGTCAGGCGGTCGACGCGATCGATGCGAACCGTAAACTCGAGACCGCCGTGGCGTGCAGTTTGCTCCCCTTGCTCCAGCCGTTCGACTTCGAAGGGCTCACGCAACAATTCGGTTTGCAACCACTTGTCGAGCAGCTTTGCCAGGCGGGGACCTTCGCGGCTGCGCCAGCGCAAGCCCGGGTCGCGACGCGCACATTGCTTGGCAATGGCACGCGCGACGCTTTCCCTCAGCAACTCGCTTCGCGCTGCCGGCGCCAGCGTCGCCAATCCGACGGACGTGCGCAGTTCGGACCATATGTGTTCGAGCGCCCGGTGCAGCATCTCACCGCGTTCGCGCATGTTGAATCCCGGAACGGGCCGTTCGAGCGGGCCGGTCAGCAGCCTGGTCTCGGCAAAACCCCGAAACGCGCAGCGTGATTGGGAGCGGAGCGTGGCAATGCCTCGCGTAAGTTCCGGCGCGGCGAACGCGGGCGCCGCTTCGTCGATCAGCTTTTCGAGCACGGGCGAGTGCGCCCGCAAGGCATGCCAGTGGGGTTGAGTCAGCGCAGCGATGAGCGGCAGACGCTCCGGCGCCGGCGTCGCGACCGGCGTCGCGAACAGCAGGTCCAGCTGCAACGGTGTGGGCGGACGTGCGGCGCGCTGCGGCGCGCTGCCGGAGCCTGGCGCGGGCGCGGGCAGCAGCGGGCTCGAGGCGGTGGCGCGCCCGTCACCCGGATCCGCACAGCTGAATACGGATGAGCTGGCCCGCATCTGCCAGCGGCGTTGCAAGTCTTGGGCAAGGTGCAGCTGCGACTCGGCGCTGGCGGCGACGACGCCGTACTCTCGCTGCAGCCTGACGGGGAGGAGCGGGATGGGATCGAGCGGCGGCGGCCAACGCTCCTCGCTGCACCCCGTGACCCACAACCCGTCGTAGCTTAGCCATGGGTCCATCAACTGACCGCTCACCCAAATCGGCGGAATGCCTGTCTGCGCTTGAAACGCCGTATCACGGGCCGCGCGATGCAGGATGCGGACGGCCGAACTCGCCAACCGGGCGCCGAACAGTTCATCCGCGGTCGCCAGTGCCGCCAGCAGTTCGCGGCAGCGCTCTGCCGCCTGGAATTCGGTGCTGGACCAACGATGGCGGAAGACCCAAGGGCCGGACTCGAAGGCCTCGACCCACACCGCCACCCAACGGCTGAGCGGGTGATTGCCTTGCACCGCTTCGAGAATTCGCGCAACGCTGCGCAGCCGCTGGACCGCGGCGACGGGGCCGGCCGCGCTTTCGCGGAGCAATCGTTCCGCCAGCCGCAACCATTCCTGGAGGTCGGCTTCACTGGGACCTCGATGGCGAAGCGCGATGTCCAGCACCGCCGCGGCGCTGGCATCGGCGGACGATGCCTGCAGTTCCGGCATGCGCAACAGCGAGCTGAATCTCTCGAAGGAGACCGCGCCCGTGCCGGCCGACAGCGTGCTCAAGGCAGCACGCACCGGCGCAAAGTCCGCCAGCGGCGTGCCACCGGCGACCGCATAGGGCGCCGCGGCCTCGCGCGCGGCAAGCGAGAAGCGCTGGGGCGCCAATGCGGCATCGAAGGCATCGAGCACGTGTGCGCGCCGTAGATTCAAATCAGGAACGCAGATCCAAGCGCGAAAATTCGGTGCAGATCGAAGATTCTCGCGCGCCCATCCGGCGAGGGCTGCGAGTTCGCTGCCCGGCGACACCGCTTGCAGGACCCGCGGCGGCGATGAGGAAACCGCATCGACGGCCGAGAGTTTCGCAGCGCCGTTTCCTTCCAGCCACCGGCGCGCCACCGGACGCCAGATGGGGCTTTCGATCCATGCCACCGCTCGCGCATCGAACGGCGTGCACTGCGATAGCAGTTGGTCGGACGCAACGCAATGCAAATCGCGACAGCGTTCCTCGAATTTGCGGGTCCAGCCCAGCAAGGCGATCGATTCTTCGGTGGCATACTGCGCCAGCGCCTGCCCCGGGATTCCATATTCGAACATGGCGCGCCGGGCGCGTCGCGCACCGCGCGCCGCACCGGCAGGTTCGAGAAACAGATCGCCCGCATCGCTGCCGAGGATCACGGATCGCCACAGTTCGCGTTCTTCGATGTCGCTCAGCACGCGCGGCAACGAAGGGTCCGAAAGCTGGCGCTCGGCGTAGCGTTCGCGCAACCAGCCGCCGAAGTCGCGGATGCGCGGCGTCGGCCAGACTTGATGCCCGGCCTCGACATGCATGCGTTCCACGGCATCGAAAAGCGCCGCGGCCAATTCGCTGTTCGGAGCCAGCACGGTATGTCCCGCGCCGGCCGCCACGAACAAGACGCGCGCCGGGGATTGCGCGCTCAGTTCAGCCCTTGCCGGCGGCGACGACTTGCAGCACCGGTGAGGACGTGTGAGCGTCGTGCGCTGCTTGGGAGTCGAGTAATTCTTCGATTCGCGCGAACACCGTGGCGAGCATCTGCGATTCGGGAAGATTCGTGATGCGAAAGCAATTCTTGTAGGGGACGTTGAAGCTCACGCCGGGCGCCACCAGAACATGCTTGTTTTCCAGCAGGTCCAATGCGAAAGCCTGATCGTCGAAATTTGGCAGCACGTCGTTGCGAACCTCGACGAACGAGTACAAAGCGCCCATGGGACGCGCCAGCCGCAAGTACTTGCTGCGCGCGACGCCGTCGACGATGGCTTGCCGTGACTCATACAGCCGGCCGCCCGGGCGGGTCAGTTCTTTGATGCTTTGATAACCGCCGAGCGCCGTCTGCACGGCCCATTGACCAGCCACGTTGCTGCATAATCGCAGGGAACTCAGCAATTCCAAACCGCTCAAAAAGCCGGCCGCACTCTCGATGTCGCCGGAAAACACCGCCCAGCCCACGCGATAGCCGCAGGCCCGGTAGACCTTCGACAAGCCGCTCATGGTGCAGCAAAGCGTGCCGTGCACCAGGGTCGCCATGGGCACGAATTCGGCATCGTCGTATAAAATCTGGTCGTAGATCTCGTCGGACAGCACCACCAACCGGTGCTTCTCCGCGATGCGGGCGATCGCCGTGAGCGTCTCGCGCGGATATACCGCGCCCGTCGGATTGTTCGGATTGACGACGACGATGGCGCGGGTGCGCCGGGTGATGAGCGCCTCGATTTCTTCGGGGTCCGGAACGAAGCCGCGCGCCGCCCGGCACGGGTAATGGACGGCGCGCCCCGTGTTCAAGTTCACGGCCGCGGTCCAGAGCGGATAGTCGGGACTCGGGACCAGAACCTCGTCACCGGCGTTCAAGAGTGCGCGCAACGTGAGATCGATGAGCTCGCTCACGCCGTTGCCGATGAACACCTCCTCCGCCGTGACGCCCTTCACGCCGCGTTCCTGTTGCTGCATGACCACGGCCTCGCGCGCCGGGAAAATGCCCTTCTGGTGTACATAGCCTTCGCTGTGCCGCAGGTTCTCGATCATGGCCAGACGCATGGTCTCGGGGGTGCGAAATCCAAAGGCGTAGGGATTGCCGATGTTGAGCGACACGATGTCATAGCCCATACGCTCCAGCTCGAGCGCGCGCCGGGCCAGCTTACCGCGAATTTCATAGCGCACGTTGGCCAAGCCATCGCTGGCAGGAAACCCTACGCGGCCGCCGCCATGAGCCGTACTGTTTTGTTTCATGGTCTCAAGAATACACGACCTCGCGCCAGCGGTGGCAGGCCGCGAGATGCTGCGGGGCGATCTCTACCAAGGGTGGGACGGCCAGCAGACAGGAGGCCTGCCCATAGCGGCAGCGGCCGTGAAACGCGCAACCCGCCGCGGCCCGCGGCGTGGCGGCCGTCTCATCGGCTACGACTGCCGCACCGAGCAGAGCCCCGCGCGGCCCGGGCAGGTGCGGCCCAGCCGGGTGCGGCACAGCGGGGTTGGCCCCCCCCCGGGTGAGG
>JALYHU010000269.1 GCA_030776345.1 Pseudomonadota bacterium
TCGCTGCCCTATAACAAAAGAGGATTTCACGATGCAAATGAACAAGATGTCGAACGCGGCGCTGGCTGCCGCCGCTGCAATGTTCTTCACTTCCGGCCTCACCGGCGTATCGGTGGCCGCCGACACCGCCACAGTCCATTGCTCGGGGGTCAATTCCTGCAAGGGGACTTCCGAGTGCAAGTCAGCCAAGAACAGTTGCAAGGGCATGAACAGCTGCAAAGGCATGGGGTGGGTTTCGATGTCGAAGTCCGAGTGCGACGCAGCGAAGGCCAAACTCAAAGCCGAGAAGTAGTAGTACAGGTTTCCGCAAATCCACAAAGGGCGCGGCAGGCAGTCAAGGCGCCTGCTGCGTCCGGTGACATCGAATGCCTATGCTCAGGGGTTTCGGGTTAGGTTTGAGGCCAACGCATTACGAGGCCGTGCTCGGCGAGGCACACGCCATCGACTGGGTGGAGATCATCACCGAGAATTACTTGGGATTGGGCGGCAAGCCCATGGATTACCTGGAGCGCGTTCGCGCTCGATTTCCGGTGGTGATGCACGGCGTATCGCTGTCCATCGGCAGTACCGATCCGCTGGATCGTGAGTATGTGCGCGAGGTGCGGGCCTTGAGCGACAGCATCGAGCCCGCATGGATTTCCGATCACCTGTGCTGGACGGGAGTCGACGGGCGGAATTTGCACGATCTCCTGCCGCTGCCCTACACCGAAGAGGCCTTGGCGAGCGTGGTGGCGCGGGTGGAAGAGGTACAAGATATCCTCGGTCGGCAGATGTTGCTCGAGAACGTGTCCAGCTACCTGACCTACAAGGAATCGGACATGAGCGAATGGGAATTCCTGCGTGAAGTGGCCAACCGTGCGGATTGCGGCATTTTGCTCGACATCAACAACATCTACGTGAGCGCCACCAATCACGGCTTCGACGCGAAAGCGTATCTGCAGGCCATCCCGAAGAACCGCGTGCGCCAATTTCATCTCGCCGGGCATAGCGATCTTGGCGGGCATCTCATCGATACGCACGATCAGCCCATCGTTGCGCCCGTATGGGATCTGTATCGCGAGGCCGTGCAACACTTCGGGCAGGTGCCCACCATGATCGAGCGCGACGACAATATTCCAGCGCTGAGTGAATTGGTGGCCGAACTCGACATCGCGCGCGAGCTCGCACGGTGCCAGGCGCCGGCGGCGGCCTGATGCACTTGCGCGAATTGCAGCAGGATTTTCAGCGTCATTTACTGACGCGGGACGAGGCCATCGTCGCCGCCGTCATCGACGCCCCGCCGTTGCCCGCCCTGGACCGCTTGAAGGTGTACGGTAATGCGTATCGGGCACGGCTGATCGACGCATTGCACGATGCCTATCCTTCGCTGCACCGAGTGCTGGGCGACGACCTGTTCCTGGCGTCGGGCGAGGCTTTTGTCGCAGCGTATCCGTCCGTGCATCGCTCCCTTCGCTGGTATGGGCGCGAGTTCGCCGAATTCCTCGCACGCGAATCTCCGTATTCGGAACAACCCATCCTCGCGGAAATGGCGCGCTTCGAATGGACCCTGTCCGAAGTGTTCGATGCGCCCAACGCACAATCCGTGGACCGCCGTGCGCTTCAGGCCCTCGATCCCGCCCGTTGGGCCGATCTCGAATTTGTGTTCCATCCATCGCTGCGACGCATGACCCTCGCGTGGAACACCGTAGCCGTTTGGCAAGGGCTGAGCCGCGAAGAAACACCGCCGCAGCCCGAAGCGGCTCCCGCCCCGGTTCCCTGGTTGCTATGGCGCCAAGATCTGATGAACCACTTCCGTTCGCTCGAGGCTGACGAGGACGCCGCCCTCGACGCGGCTCTCGCCGGTCAGTCCTTCGGCGAGATCTGCACCCTCCTCCATACTTGGTTACCGCAAGAAGAAATCCCGCTGCGCGCCGCGTCCCTGATGAGTACCTGGACGGACAGCGGGATCATCGTCAGCGTCATTTTCTCGCACGGGCCGAGGCATCAGCAGTCAGTTCCACCCTTGTTCCGCCCGCGTCCGCTTCCCAAAATCCGCTGTCCATACCGGTAGCTGAGCGGCGACCTGCGTGGCTAGAGCGGCCAACTCGCCTACTCGTGCTTCGCGGAACTCCAGATCATAGGCGTGCCGCACGACGTGGCGAAAACCCTTCAGCTCACGCACGACATGCACGCGGTCCTGCGGGATGAACGCCGGTCGAATTCCAGGCAGGGTCAGCGCGAGCCGTTGAATCAATCGCTCGTGGTAGTCCCCTCGCTTGTCGAAGTGATTCTCAAACTCGCTGCAAATTCGCTCCAGAATCTTTTCCAGAACATTGTAGAGTCGAGCCAACTCGTACGCGCAGGCTTCAAGGTGCCCATCCGCGCTATCCAGCAGCCGCGCCTGTGCCTTGTCGGCAGCGCCCTGAATAACAACGCAATCCGCCTCGATCTCCTTGATCAGTACCGTGAGTCCTACGGCGTCCATGTTTCGCCCTCTCGCAAAATCTTCTCTCGAAAGCGACTTTCAGACAGCAACAATACATCTACCCTGCGCCCCAGCCGCTCCGACAGCTGCGCGATGAGTTGATAGACCGACAAGCCCTGCGGTTCAGCCGCAAGCGCCAGGTCCACATCGGACACGTCGGTGAAACGGCCTGCTTGCGTCAATGAACCGAATACCGTGACAGGCACCCCGGGTAGAACATCCCGCAGAGCGGAGCGCAGTTCGTCACGCACGGTCAGCCGCTGGCGCTCTGTCCGAGCGGCGCGCTCCGCGGTCATCGTCTGCAATAGCGTGGTCATGATCGTGGCACGCGAACCCGTATCTTCCGTCCGATCTACATCCAGTTCATTTTGAACGCCAAAATCGTTGGCGATGTGGGTATGAATTCGCCCGCGCGCCTCTTCAGAAATAGACGTCTGGTCGAGCAATGCGAGCAAACGCTCGCGCGACACGATTCCTCGCTTGGCAAGTTCACGCGTGAAAACGATATCCTTCTCGCGGCGCGCGACATATTTGGCAATGGCGAGATCGTGAGGATCCAGGCATAGCCCTTGAACACCATCGGTGTCCCCGACGGGCAGAGTCACCAGCCGCCCTTTCCAGCCCGTGGGAAGTGTCGCGGTCTTGTGATCGACCGGATCGGCGTAGTAGCCAAAACTTTCATGAAACGGTGAGTACACACCGATTACGTTCAGCCATTCTGTTCGATCTGTGTTCTTCGAGGCCATGAGATCCACCTCGAATGATTGGACGAGGCTATCTGGCAGGTCAGGATACTTTCCGTGGAGAGACTGGCTGCCGATGATTATAAATTGCTTCTCACCGGTAATCCTTCCCGCGGCGCGCAGTACGCGATCAACTTCCCGCTTCTTCATGCAGCTTCCTCACGTCCTGCGGCGGCAGAAGCCCGACAAACGGCATCGATTGCCTCAATCTCACTGCATTCTCGTCGCGTCCGAGCATTACGGAGAAAAGCACACCGTCATCCTCGGATTGCGCAATGTGTTGCCACTCATCGTAGGCAGGACCCCAAGTACCCTGATTCTTCCAGCGATGCAAATTCGCCAGCATCTGAGCCCGGATTTCCCTGGGCGTAAAGCCGCGTACCACTGCAAGAGCGATGGACCGTTTGAGCTCGTCCAACGCTTG
>JALYHU010000270.1 GCA_030776345.1 Pseudomonadota bacterium
AAACCGATCACGTGGCGCCGTGGCAGTCGGTCTACAAAGCACGCGGTCTGACGCGCTCGACTAATTACACCTTTTTGCTGACATCGGGCGGTCACAACGGCGGTATCGTCAGCGGCCCCGTGCACCCCCGACGACGCTATCGCGTCCGCACCTGGACGGGTGCAGACGAAGCGGTTGCGCCGCAGGCCTGGTTTGAGACGACACAACCCCAGGCGGGATCGTGGTGGCCGGTCTGGCAGCACTGGCTTGCGCGGCATTCCGCGCAGACGCGGGTGATTCCCCCGCCGCTCGGATCCGCCGCCGCTGGGTATCCGCCGATCGACGATGCGCCGGGAGAGTACGTGTTGCAAAAGTAGTGCCGCGTCGCGGTACTTCGTCCGTCGTCGCGTAGTTACCGAGACCGAATCAGGTCATTCCACTACATCTTATTCCAGTCGTTCATGGCACGTTGATTGCCACTCATAACACAGGCGCGATCTCTCGGTCCGCCGATGATCGGATACTAAGTGCCAGTCAACCCAACTGAAGGAGATGAGCCATGAGTTCCGCCCAAGTACGGTCGCCGAGTCCGATCCTTGACGCCGGCCCCATTCGCGCGAGTGTCTCATTCGCGGCGCATTTGAAAACTATCGAGCGAAAAATTCCGCTGCGCTCCCGTTACGAGAATTTTATCGGCGGTCAATGGCTCGCTCCTGTAAAGGGCGGATATTTCGACAACATCTCTCCGACCACGGGTCAAGTGATCTGTCAGATCGCCCGATCGCAAGCCGAAGACGTCGAACGCGCAATTGACGCGGCGCATGCGGCCGCGGAGGGTTGGGGGCGCACCGCGGTCGCGGAACGTGCGCGGACTTTGAATCGCGTTGCCGATCGAATGGAACAGTTTCTGCCATTTCTCGCCGCAGTCGAGACCTACGACAACGGCAAGCCGATTCGCGAGACCAATCTGGCCGATCTGCCGCTGGCGGTCGATCACTTTCGTTATTTCGCGAGCTGTGTACGCGCGCAGGAAGGATCGCTCGGCGAACTGGACGAGGACACGGTAGCTTACCACTACCACGAGCCGCTGGGGGTCGTGGGCCAGATCATCCCGTGGAATTTTCCGATCCTGATGGCGGTTTGGAAGCTGGCGCCCGCGTTGGCCGCCGGCAACGCGGTGGTAATCAAACCTGCCGAGCAGACGCCGCTGTCGCTGCTGGTTCTGGCAGAACTGGTGCAAGACATTTTGCCCCCCGGAGTACTGAACATCGTCAATGGCTTCGGGCTCGAAGCCGGCAAGCCGCTCGCATCGAATCCGCGTATCGCCAAGATCGCCTTCACCGGCGAAACGACGACCGGCCGTTTGATCATGCAGTATGCCTCGGAGAACATCATCCCCGTGACGCTGGAATTGGGCGGCAAGTCGCCGAACATTTTCTTCGACGACGTGCTGCGCGAAGACGACGAATTCGTCGACAAAGCCCTCGAGGGATTCGCGATGTTCGCGCTCAATCAAGGCGAGGTGTGTACCTGCCCTTCGCGGGCGCTAGTGCAGCGCTCGATCTACGACCGGTTCATGGAGCGTGCAGTCAAACGGGTCGAATCCATTCGCCAGGGCGACCCGTTTGAAATCAGCACGCAGATCGGTGCGCAGGCCTCGAACGATCAATACGAAAAAATTCTCTCGTATATCGATATCGGTAAGAAGGAGGGCGCGAAAGTGCTGACGGGCGGCGCGGCGAACAAGTTGCCGGGCGAGCTGGGCGGCGGCTATTACATCAAACCGACGGTGTTCGAGGGACACAACAAGATGCGTGTCTTTCAAGAGGAAATATTCGGCCCGGTGGTATCGGTCACGGTATTCGATACACCCGATCAGGCGCTCGAGATCGCCAACGACACCATGTACGGACTGGGCTCCGGCATTTGGACCCGCGATCTGAATCGCGCCTATCGATTCGGGCGGGGCATCAAGGCCGGGCGCGTATGGACCAATTGCTACCACGCTTATCCCGCGCACGCGGCGTTCGGCGGTTATAAGAAATCCGGGATCGGCCGAGAGACGCACAAGATGATGCTCGACCACTACCAGCAAACCAAGAACGTGCTGGTAAGCTACGGCACGAAGGCGCTGGGGTTTTTCTAGGGAGGAGACGACATGAACGGTAGCCTGTACCCGGTGTCTGAGAGCTTTGCGGCTAGGGTGCGAATAAAACGGGTCGACTACCAGCGCATGTACGCGGAGTCCGTAGCAGATCCAGATCGCTTCTGGGGTCGTGTGGGTCGTGGCATCGATTGGATCACGGAGTTCTCGAGGGTAAAAGACGCGAGCTACGCAGAGGACGATTTCCACATTCGTTGGTTTCCCGACGGGAAACTCAATGTCGCAAGCAATTGCCTGGACCGGCACCTCGAGTCCCGCGGCAACAAGACAGCAATCATTTGGGAGGGCGACAATCCGGAAGAATCGCAACGCATCAGCTACCGTGAACTCTACGAGCGAGTATGCCAATGCGCGAACGCTCTGCGGTCCCTGGGCGTCGAAAAGGGCGATCGCGTGACGATCTACCTGCCCATGATTCCCGAAATCGCAGTTGCCATGCTCGCCTGCGCACGGATCGGAGCCATACACTCCATCGTCTTCGCGGGTTTTTCGTCCGAGGCGTTGGGCGCCCGGATAGCGGATTGCGCATCTAAAGTGGTCATCACCGCGGACGAAGGACTGCGCGGCGGCAAGCATGTACCGCTCAAGCACAACGTCGATGGCGCGCTCAGTATCAAGGGTACGGATTGCGTCAAACACGTGGTGGTCGTGCGTCGCACCGGCGCGCCTGTCCCCATGTATTCGCCTCGGGATTGCTGGTATGACGACATCGTGGCCACTCGATCGAAATCATGCCCGGCAGCCGTGATGGATGCAGAAGACCCGCTCTTCATCCTTTACACGTCCGGGTCGACGGGTCAGCCCAAAGGCGTGCTGCATACCAGCGGCGGTTATCTCGTCTATGTAGCGTTCACCCATGAGGCAATATTCGACTTGCGTGAAGAGGATATCTTCTGGGCGACTGCAGACATAGGTTGGGTCACGGGACACAGTTACATCGTCTATGGCCCACTTGCCAATGGTGCGACGACGGTCATGTTCGAGGGCGTGCCGAACTACCCCGACTCGAGCCGATTCTGGCGAGTAGTCGACAAGCATGAAGTCACCATATTGTATTCATCACCCACCGCAATTCGATCGCTGATGCGCGAGGGCGAGAAACCGGTGAAATCATGCTCCCGTAAATCACTGCGCCTGCTGGGCTCGGTGGGAGAGCCGATCAATCCAGAGGCCTGGGAGTGGTATCATCGAGTGGTCGGCGATGGCCGCTGTCCAATCGTCGACACCTGGTGGCAAACGGAGACCGGCGGGATTTTGATTGCCCCGCTGCCGGGCGCGATCGATCTGAAGCCGGGATCCGCCACGGTGCCCTTTTTTGGAGTGAGGCCGGCCATCGTCGATAGTGACGGTCGCGTCCTTCAAGGCGCGTGCGACGGCAATCTGGTGCTGCTGGATAGCTGGCCCGGACAAATGCGCACGGTTTATGGGGATCACCAGCGCTTCGTCGACACATACTTCAAGACCTTTCGAGGAATGTATTTCACCGGCGATGGCGCGCGTCGCGATGCTGACGGCTATTATTGGATCACGGGTCGCGTAGACGATGTCATCAATGTCGCCGGTCACCGGTTGGGTACCGCGGAAATCGAAGGCGCCCTGGTCGCTCATCCTCAGGTGGCAGAGGCTGCCGTCGTTGGATTCCCACACGACATCAAAGGCCAAGGGATCTACGCGTACGTCACGTTGATCGCCGGAGTGGAGTCCAGTGAGTCCTTGCGCACCGAGCTGCGTGACTGGGTCCGTCGGGAAATTGGTCCGATCGCCACGCCGGATGCCATCCAATGGGCGCCGGCTCTTCCGAAGACACGCTCGGGAAAAATCATGCGGCGAATTCTTCGCAAGATCGCTGCCGGTGAAGACGGCCAGTTGGGCGACGTATCGACGCTGTCGGATCCGAGCGTCGTCGATCGATTGATCCAGGAACGTGCGCGCCCGAGGGGCCTCGCCAAGGCGTGAGGCAGTCGGCGCTTGTGCTCAACGTTCAACCGCGAGAGCCACGCCCATGCCGCCACCGATACAAAGACTGGCAAGGCCCTTTTTTGCGTCGCGGCGGATCATCTCGTGCAGCAGAGTCACCAGGATTCGGCAGCCGGAGGCGCCGATCGGATGACCGATGGCGATGGCGCCGCCGTTGACATTGATCTTCGAGGTATCCCATCCCATCTGACGGTTTACCCCGATGGCCTGCGCTGCAAACGCCTCGTTGATCTCCAAGAGGTCCAGCTCCTGATGTGTCCAGCCCGCCTTGTTCAGACACAATTGGCTGGCCGGCACGGGACCCATGCCCATGATTTTGGGGTCAACGCCCGCGGAGGAATAGGCTTTGATCCGGGCAAGCGGTTTCAGGCCCAACTCACTTGCCCGGCGCTCCGTCATCATCATAACGGCGGCCGCGCCATCGTTGACGCCGGACGCGTTGCCGGCGGTCACCGTGCCATCCTTGCTGAAGGCGGGCCTGAGCTCACTCAGCGCGTCGACAGTGGTCCCATAACGAATGAATTCATCGGAATCGAATACGGTGGTGCCCTTTTTGGAGACAATCTCGATTGGCGTGATTTCAGCCTTGAATGCACCTGCCTTCTGGGCGGCCTCGGCTTTTTGCTGCGACGCTGCGGCAAACTCGTCCTGGTCGCGCCGGGAGATGTCAAACTGTTTCGCGACGTTCTCGGCCGTCGTGCCCATGTGATAATTGTTGTAGGCGTCCCACAGACCGTCGATGATCATGCTGTCGACGAGTTTGGCGTCGCCCATACGAAAGCCGTCCCGCGACCCTTGGAGTATGTGGGGTGAGGAACTCATGTTCTCTTGGCCGCCCGCAATGATGATATCTGCATCACCACACCGGATGGCTTGCGCGGCCAAGTGCACCGCCTTCAAGCCGCTGCCGCATACTTTTCCAACGGTCATCGCCGGCACACTATCCGGAATACCCGAACGGATCAGTGCCTGGCGCGCGGGGTTCTGGCCGGCGCCGGCCGTGAGAACCTGCCCCAAGATCACCTCTGAAATCTGTGCGGCTTCGACGTTGGTGCGAGCAAGCAACGCCTTTATGATCTGGGCACCAAGATCGGCGGCGGACACCTTTGCGATTGACCCGCCAAATTTTCCCACTGCGGACCGCAGTGCGGCTGTAATGACCACATCATTCATCGCGTCTTCCTCCGTTCGGCCGTCCAACTGTCGTAGGCATCCTAGCGCGCATGGGCCGGCGCTGAAATAGGTAACAATACATACCTCGCGCCGTAT
>JALYHU010000271.1 GCA_030776345.1 Pseudomonadota bacterium
GGTACCGTCAAGAACTATCGAATGCCGGGATATTCCACCTTCGACGCATCCACCGGCTTTGCCAAGGACGCTTGGAACGTGCAATTCTTCGTGCAGAACCTCGGCAACAAGAACGCCAGTACGTTTACAAACTCGTACCAGTTCATCGTCACGGAGACCGTGTTGCGGCCGAGAATCGCGGGCGTAAAATTTGGTTACAAGTTTTGAGATAACAGAAACATCACGGGCGGCGGCCGGCCCGCTGCAATAGCATGGGGGGCGGGCAGCAATGTCCGCCCTTTTTTTTGAGGGTACCCATGGAAGCTGCCGTTTTGGAGATCCGCGGCGTGCGCGCGCTTTTGGAACGCAGCGAGTTCGCACCGGCGCTGCAGCTTGCCCTGCGGCTCCAACAGGAGGCGCCGGAGAATCGCGACCTGCTGTACATGATTGCGGTGGCGCAGCGCTACCTGCATCGCGTTGCGGATGCGCTCGCCACCCTGGGGCGCCTGGAAGAGCTTCATCCCGATTACCCTCGCCTGTATCAGGAGCGAGGGCATTGTTACGTGGCGCTGCGCTCGGCGCCGCCCGCCATCGCCGCCTTCGAGCAGGCCGTGAAGATGAGTCCGGCCCTTCCCGCGAGTTGGAAGGCGCTGGAGGTTCTCTATCGGATGACGGGGCAGCTCGACGCCGCGAAGAAAGCGGCAGCCGAGGTCGACAACCTGGCCAAGCTGCCGCCGGAGATCGTGACCGCGTTCAGCATGTTCGCCGATAACGAGATCGCCGATGCCGAGCAGCTCCTGCGCCGCTACCTTCTCACCCATGGAGACCACGTGGAAGGCATGCGGCTCTTGGCGCAGATTGGCGTCAAGATGGATGTCTACGACGATGCCGAGACCCTACTCGAGGGCGCCTTGGCGCTCGCTCCGGACTATGACGCCCTGCGCTACGACTATGCGTTGATCCTGCTGCGTCGCCATAAGCACGTGCGGGCGCGGGAAGAGATGGAGAAGCTGCTCGAGAAGGACCCCGGCAACCGCGATTATCGGACCACGCATGCGACCATCTGCACGGGCTTCGGCGACTACGAAAAGGCGCTGCCCCTGTACCGGGAGATTTTGGCTGAAACCCCCGACCGTCCCGAATTGCACCTGTCGATCGCGCATGCGCTGAAGACGGTCGGCCGCACGGCAGAAGCCGTGCAGTCGTATCGTGCGGCGGCCGCGGCCCGGCCATGCTTTGGCGATGCGTACTGGAGTCTCGCCAACCTGAAGACCTACCGGTTCACCGAGGGGGAAATCGCGAAGATGCGTGCCGACGAGGCTGCGCCGCGGGTCGGGTTGGAGGATCGCTACCACCTGTGTTTCGCCCTCGGCAAGGCGCTCGAGGACCGCGGCGAATATGCCGAATCCTTCGCCTACTACGAGCGCGGCAACGCCTTGAAGAAAGGCGAATGCCGCTATCGGCCCGAGCCGCTGGAGCGCAACGCCCGCTTGCAGCAAGAGCTGTGCACTCGCGACTTCTTCGCCACCAAGACCGGCGTGGGCTGCGACAGCCCGGCGCCGATTTTCATAGTCGGCCTGCCCCGCTCCGGCTCGACGCTGCTCGAACAGATACTCGCCTCGCACTCGCAGGTCGAAGGCACCATGGAATTGGCGGATATCTTGCGCATGGTGCAGGACCTGCAGGGGCGCGAAACGAAGGATTCCATTCCACGCTATCCGGCCATCCTGGCCGACCTCGAGCCCGCAACTTTCGCCCGCCTGGGTGAGAAGTATCTCGCCGACACGCGCGTCTATCGCACGGGCAAGCCGTTCTTCATCGACAAGATGCCCAACAACTTCCGGCATCTCGGCCTCATCCATCTGATCCTGCCCAATGCCAAGATCATCGATGCGCGCCGCGATCCGCTCGCCTGCTGCTTCAGCAATTACAAGCAGCTGTTCGCCTCGGGGCAGCAGTTCACGTACAGCGTCGATGACATCACTCGCTATTATCGAATGTATGTGACGCTGATGGCGCATTGGGACGAGGCGCTCCCCGGCAAGGTGCTGCGCGTGCAGCATGAGGAGGTCGTCGCGGATCTCGAGACCAGCGTGCGCCGCATCCTCGAGTTCTGCGGACTGGACTTCGAACCGGCATGCGTCGAGTTCCACAAGACCGAGCGTCGCATTCATACCGCGAGCTCCGAGCAGGTGCGCCAGCCCATCAATCGCGATGGAATAGACCAATGGCGCAACTTCGAGCCGTGGCTCGGACCCATGAAAGCTGCCCTGAGTCCCCTGCACGCGTGATCGCCAACGCCCGCATGTATTCCGTGAGCCCGGTCGTGGCCGAGCTCTGGCGCACGCTGCTGGCCGCGGTCATCGCCCAAGCCGGTGTGTCCGCGACCTTGATCGAGCATGCCGCGCCCGCACCGCTGGAGGAACTGTGGAGCCGCACCGATCAGGGGGCCGTGTTCATGTGCGGCTTGCCCTTCTCGCGTGCGCAGCCCCAGCCCAGGCTCGTCGCCGCGCCCGTACCCTCGCCGGCCGAGTTCGGCGGCAAGGCGCAGTACTGGAGCGATCTCGTGGTGCGCAACGACAGCCCCTTCGGCAGCGTGGACGAGACCTTCGGCAAACGTATCGCTTTCACGGTGCCCGACTCTCAATCCGGCTATGCCGCAGCGCTCAGCTACTTCATGTCCGCGAAGCGCGGCGCGCCGGCGTCCGCCGGCACCCCGCAGCCCTTGTACGGCGAAGTCATCGCCCCCGCGATCACGCCCCTGGGCGCTTTGCGCGCCGTCACCGACGGCGCGGCGGACATCGCCCCCATCGACTCGTACGCCTTCCGGCTGCTGCAAGCCTATCGGCCCGATTTGACGTCCCAGGTGCGCATCCTCGCGCGCACCGCGCCCACACCCATCCCGCCCCTGGTAGCGTCCCCGTCCGCAATCGTGGCGTCGCCAGCGGATCTCGACGCATTGCAATCGGCATTTCTCAACGCCCACCGAAGCGCCGCCACCCGCCGCACCTTGGGTGCGTTGCTGCTGGAGCGATTCGTTCGGCCCGACGCCTCCGCCTATGCTGTGCTGCGCGAGCGGTTCGCCGCGGCCACCCGCTATTGGACCGAGCATTCGCTTGCCGCGGTCGTCCACCCGGCATTCGCCCACGCGTGAGCACGGCCGCCAAGCCCGGCGGGCTCAGCCCCCCGCAGGCCCCAAATATCGGTAAAATACCGCCACATGCAGACGCTGCGACAGACATTCCGCCGCTTGGATGGCCCGACCTGGGTGGTGGCCGCCGTGCTCTACTCGTCGTGGGTAGCGCTCATCTGGTACAACGCGGTACTGCCGTGGTGGGTCATCATGCCGGTGGGTGCTTATCTTCTGGCGTGGCATTTCTCGTTGCAGCACGAAGCCATCCATGCATTCCGCGGCGTCCCCGCGTGGCTGCGATTCGCCGTGGTGTTCCCGCCCGTGGGTTTGTGGTTTCCCTATGCGCTGTACCGCAAGAGCCACAGCACCCATCACCGCGACATCCATTTGACGGTACCGGGCGTCGACACCGAATCGTATTACGTGCTGCGGGCAGACTGGGAGCGCATGGGCCGGGTCAAGCGCGGGTTGTTGACGTTCAATCAAACCATGGCCGGACGATTGCTCATCGGCCCCGCACTGCGGCTGTGGATACTGGTGAACCGAGAGACCGGCCGCGTGCGGCGCGGCGACTATAGCCATTTGCCGCACTGGGCCGTGCACGCGCTCGCCGTCGCGCTGCTGTTCTGGTTCATATCCGGCGTGTGCGGCTTTCCGTGGTGGCAATATTGTTTGCTGGTGGGGTATCCGGGATTGAGCCTCAGCCTGCTGCGCGCGTTCACCGAACATCGCGCTGCGGAGGACTCCCAAGAGCGCACTGCCTCGGTCGAATCGAACGTCGTGTTCGGGCTCCTCTATTTGTACAACAATCTGCATGTCGCCCATCACTTGAAGCCCACCATGCCGTGGTACGACATTCCCCGCTTCTACCGCGCCAACCGCGCCGAACTCATGCGCAGCAATGCGAATTTCGTCTACGAGGGCTATGGCCAATTGGCCAGGCGCTACCTGTTCGTACCCGTGTTCAGCCCCGTCCATCCCCTCCTTTGAGGCAATGCCTCTCGCGCACGGCGATGTGCCTGCTCGCCGCCGGGAATCGCGGCGGCCGTGGATGGTTTCACGCCGCCTGCGAGACGGCGGTCCCACGACGATCTATCACGCGCCGCTCGGGGAAGTCTATCGGCTGCTGCGCCGTTCGCCGATCGCCCGCGCGCCGCTCGCGCCCGATCGACACCGCAGACACCTCGCTGCCGCCGGCAGAATAAGCGCGGCTCGAGGTCAGCAAGGCCAGATTGAGCAGTTGCAGGCTGCGCCGTGCCGCCGCCATGACCTTCCTCTGCGCGCGCTCGGTTCGCGCGTATCGCGCCACGATCTGCAGCGCAATGCGCGGGTGATCATCGTCGTACTTGGCATGGTTGCGAAACCACTTCGTGGTGCGCGGGTTCATGGTCACGCCCTCGCGCGCGCCGTAAGCCTCGAAGCCCTGCAGCAGCGCCCGGGTCAGATCACCGGTTGCACCCTCGATCGCGAAACTGGTAGCCGCAACCGCCTCCGCCAGCGAACCCTTTGAATTGATGTACCAAATCCAGTCGGTCAAGGATTGTACGTCGCGCAACAACGGGCGGTCGCCGTCGGCCAGCGCCATCATCTCGCGGCGGGGAATGCCGAAGCCCTCGCCCATCCACAGCCAGTGTTCGGCGTGCGCCTTTTCGACCCTGATGTTGTCGATCAAAAACGACCGCGAGTAGTCGTCCTCCACCTTGATGAGCGCTTCGGCCAGGAACTTTGGAAAGGTATGAATGAACGGATAGAGCTGCAGGAACCAGCCGCGCATGGCATCCGTGGACCACGATCCGTCGTTGACCTTGCTGGCCCACTCGCCGGCCACTAGATTTTGCCAATCGGGCTGAACGAACCTCTTGAGCGTTTCGATCCATTTGCTGTCGGCGGGCGGCTCGTGCTGGATTTCCATCGAAACTCCGTTTTGTCAAGGATACGCAGGCCACTTGTCCGCTCGCTAACGAAGCGCTTGAGCATTACACCCAGGCTCCATGAAAACGAAGGGGTTATGTTCAGTCTACGGGTCCTTTCGGTTTTCGGCAACCCGCGCAGGTGCTGCGCTTGCCCACGGTTTCCGGTCTAATGGCCGCGCGCCTCAGACAGAATCCGTATCTAGGACCATGCGTATGATGAAGTCCGCGCGCGGCGGCCCCGACGGGTCGAGCGTGACGTCACGATCTGCGATTCGATTCGTAGCCCCCGTGCTCGTGTCGCTGAGCGTGATGTTGATTGCGGCCGTGATGAGTCTCGAGCTGCTGTCGACCATCCGCGCATATGTCGGCGGCGAAGGGTTGTATTCGAAGGGCCAAAAGAACGCCACCTACTATTTGGCGCAGTACTCCGTCTCGCATTCGGAAGAGGACTTCCAGCGCTACTTGACCGCCATCGCGTTTCCGCTCGGCGATCGACAGGCGCGCCTCGCCCTGCAGCGCAGTCCCGTCGACGTGCAGGCCGCCCGCGAGGGGTTCCTGGCCGGCGGCAACGATTCGGCCGATGTTGCCAGCATCATTCTGCTGTTTCGCTTGTTTGGACATGTCGCGCCGATGCACCAAGCGATCGCGATCTGGACCGAGGGCGATGGTTATACGCAGCGCATCTGTGAACTGGCGGCCCGCATGCACCAGGCACCCCAAACCGTGGCATCGGCAGCGGAGGAAGCCGCAATCCGGTCCGAACTGAATCTCATCAACCGCGAGCTGACTCCCTTGGAGGCCCGGTTCTCGTCGACGTTGGGCGAGGCGGCGCGGCTGACCCGCAGCAGTTTGATCCTTGGGTTGACGATGGGTACCGTGTTGACCGGATTTTTATGTATCAGCGTGACGCACGCCCGCGTGCGGGAGCGCAACGTCAAAGAACGCGGGTTGGCGCGTCTGACCGAGTTGTATGCGGCTTTGAGCCGCACCAGCCAGCTCATCTTGCGCGTGAGCGACCGCGGCGGACTTTTCGACGAACTGTGCCGCATTTGCGTCGACACCAGCGGGTTGAGCCTTGCCGCGGTGGGTCTGCTCGAGCGCGACGGTTCGCGCATCAAATTCATCGCCTCGCACGGCATCCACCAGCGGCACCTGGAGACGCTGGCACTCTCCGCGGCAGAGAATCCGGCCGGTCAATTCGAGTCGACTCATGTCTCGCTGCACGAGGGACGGGCACAGCCGTTCAAAGGCGTACACGTATCGCCGGGCAGCATCTTCCGCGCATCGGCGTCCTTCCCGCTGCGATGCCAGAACGAGGTCGTCGGCGTGCTGTGCGTGTTCTCGCAGGAGGCACAGTTTTTCCAGAAAGACATCATCGATCTCATGGAGCAAATGGCGATGGAAGCATCCTTCGCACTGGCAAGCCTGCAGCGCGAGGCGGACCGGCGCTATCAAGCGGCGATTCTCGCGGACCAGAATCGCATTCTGAATCTGGTCGCCTCCGGGGCCGATCTGGGGGTGATCTTCAACACCCTGGCGCAGTTCGTGGAGGCACAGTCCGACGGCGGTTTCTGCTCGATGGTGGCGCTGGACCAACAGGGAGCGCACTACGCCTTGAGCGTCGCGCCCTCGTTGCCCGAAGGGTTCGACCGGGCGGTTGCCCGCGACTCTCACCGAGAGGAGGGTTCAGGACCTTGTGCCGAAGCCATTCGCAATCGCATGCCCGTGGTGATCGAAGATCTCGCCGGCTACCCGCTCGATGGCGCGCTGCGTGACTTGGTGCGCGAAGCCGGCCTGGATTCGGTCAACGCCTGGCCCATCGTCGGGAGCAAGGGCCAGGTATTGGGTGCACTCGCACTCTACAAGCGCGGGCGCGACAGTCCGCAGCGGCTGAACGCCCATTTGATCGGCATTTGTACGGACCTCGCCGGCATTGCCATCGAGAGTCGCTGGGCCGCCGACCGTATCCGGCATTTGGCGCACCATGATGATCTGACCGGACTGCCGAATCGCTTGCTGTTCAATTATCATCTGCCGCGCGCTTTGGCGCGCGCGCAGCGGGTCGGCGGCGCGGTGGGCGTGCTGTTTCTCGACCTCGATCGCTTCAAGGTAATCAATGACACGCTGGGACATGCGGTGGGCGATGCGGTCCTTTGCCAGGTGTCGGAGCACTTGCGCGAATGCGTGCGAGAAACGGACACGTTGGCCCGTGTCGGGGGAGATGAATTCACGCTGCTGGTCGAGCAGTTCGACACCCCGCAGGACCTCGCCGATATCGCACACAAGCTGCTCGCCGCCACCGCCAGGACCCTGAGCATCAATGGCCAGGAATATCATCTGTCGGGGAGCCTCGGTATCGCGATCTATCCCAAAGACGGCGCGGATAGCGGCTCGTTGCTCAAGAATGCCGACATCGCGATGTATCGGGCCAAAACCTCGGGCAGGAACAACTATGAGTTCTACTCGAGCGACATCAATGTGCACAGCGTCGAGCGGCTTTCCCTGGAGAATCAGCTGCGCCACGCCGTGGCGCGGCGCGAATTCGAGGTTCACTACCAACCCAAGTTAAATGTCCAAACCGGCCGCATCGCGGGCGCCGAGGCCCTGGTCCGATGGCGGCATCCGCAGCGGGGCATGTTGCTGCCAGCCGAATTCATCTTCGTCGCCGAGGAGGTCGGCCTCATCGGCTCCATAGGCCGCCTGGTATTGGATACGGTGTGTGCCGACGCCAAGCGCTGGCGCGATCACGGCCTCACCCCGCTGCGCGTTGCCATCAATCTTTCCGCGCAGCAATTCGCCGATTCCCGGCTGCTGGTGGATTTGGACAGCGTTCTGCGCGAGACCGGATGCGATCCTCATGCACTGGAGTTCGAGATCACCGAAAGCGTGGTCATGACGCGGCCGGACAAAGCGTTGCGGCTGCTCGAACAGATCAAGGAGCAGGGGATCACCGTCGCCATCGATGATTTCGGCACCGGGCACTCGTCGCTCGCCTATCTGAAGCGGTTTCCCGTCGATAGCGTGAAAATAGATTCCACCTTCATTCGGGATATCGCCGCCGACCAGAACGATCTTGCCATCACCAAAGCCATCATTGCCCTCGGCCACTCGATGGGATTGAAAGTGGTCGCCGAGGGCGTCGAATCCGCCACGCAGCTGGCCATTTTAAGGCGCTTTCGCTGCGACGAATTCCAGGGATTTCTCTTCAGCGAAGCCGTTCCGTGCGCCGATTTCGAGCGCATGTTGAGGGCCGATGCCCGCCAGACCCTCGACGATGTGCATCCGCGGGTGCTCGGCAAGACGTAGTCCATGCATGCCATGCGGGCGGGCACTGGCGAGGCAGCGCGTGCGCTCACATCAGCGACCGATGGCTGGTATATTCGCCGCATGGGCGGATTCGATGTCATTTTCCGAGCGCTGCAGGCTACCGGAGTACGCTACGTCATCGTGGGCGGAGTCGCGGTGAATCTACATGGCTACCAGCGATTCACGAAGGATGTCGATATCGTCATCGAACTAATGCCAGAGGAAGCGCTCCGGGCATTGGAAGCGCTTCAAACCGTTGGTTATTCGCCGCGGCTCCCGGTGAAACTTTCTGATTTCGTGAATCCCGCGATACGCGAAAGCTGGATCCGCGACAAGGGCATGATGGTATTCCAAATGTATAACGACAAGATCCATCAAACGGTCGATATATTCGCGAGCTATCCGGTCGATTTCGAATTGCTGTGGAACGACTCTATCGCGGTAGATTTACCAGGGGCTTCGCCGCGGATCGCCTCGATCGATCACTTGATTTTGATGAAGCGACAGGCCGATCGCCCCCAGGATGTCATCGATATCGGCATGCTCGAAAAAATCAAGCAAATCACGGCTGCCCGAGACAAAGAATGACCAACCCGCCGACTAAGCAGCCTGCGATCGGCAGCTTCGAGGAAGCGGCACTATTTCAGTTGGCGGCCGGGCTGGCGTTGACGCCGGCGCAACGGCTTCAGGATCTCGAGGCGATGATTGAATTCGCCGCGGAGGCTGAGGCTAGAAACCCTGGACTTCGATGGACGGCGGCGCAACTTCGTCGCTGACAAATGACACGCGGAATTCGCACCGGATTCGGCGGCGCTATCCCGTCGGCTCACGCGGCGCTACTGCGTCTCTTCGGTCAGTCGTTCCTCGAGATGCGTGCAGTACCAGTCGACGAATTGCGTCACGCCGCCTTCCTGCACCGGGGAATACGGCGCCGGCTCGTACGCCGGCGAGTTCACGCCGATTTGATTTTCCTGACAGACGCGCCGGTCCGAGTCATTGGTGGCCATCCAGACTTCGGTGAGGCGCTTCAAGTCGTAGTCGCGGCCCTCGACGGCATCCTTGTGGACCAGCCATTTCGTGGTCAGTTGCGTGGTGGTGGGCGTCAAGGGCAGCAGCCGGAACGTCGTGGCATGATCGGCCATGACGTGATTCCACGTGGTTGGGAAATGGAACAACAGCAACGTGCCGATGTCGGGCTCGGTGACCGTGTCGGTCAAGGGCCGGTTCACCGCGGCCTGGCCGTCCATGGTGTAGCAGGTCATTCCCTCGATCAACGGAAACCGTGTGGTGCGGTACTGCCCGTCCGGCGAGATCTGGTACTTGCTCGGCAAGCCGATGGACTCCCAGTGTTTCCATTTCGCCGCAATGCGCGGGTTGCTGTATCCGCCGTCGACGCCGGTAATGGTCGGGTCTTCGGGAAACGTACGGATCAATTCCGGGTGATTGGCGGCACAGTGATAACACTCGCGGTTGTTTTCCCAGACCAGTTTCCAATTGGCGTTCTCGACGATGGTGTATTCGAACGCCACTTTGGTTTCGTGCAGCTTGTGCGGCAGGAAATACGGTTCGAGCTGCCGACGGACCGGTTCGAAATCGGGCGCCACCTTGGCCAGGCAGATCCAGATATAGCCGCCCACGCTGGCGCAATGGACGGGCTTCAGCCCATAGACGGTCTTGTCGAAGGAGCTGCCCATGTCGCGCGCCGCGAGCAGGCGGCCGTCGAGGCCGTAGGTCCACTGGTGATACGGGCATACCAGCCGCGCCGCCGTGCCGTGCTCGGCGGAGCAGATTCTCGAACCGCGATGCCGGCACGAATTGTGGAATGCCCGCACGCCGCCTTCACGGTCGCGCACGATGAGCACCGGATACTCGCCGACCTGCACGGTCATGTAGTTGCCGGGATTCAGCAGCTCGCAGTCGTGACCGGCGAATAGCCAATCGCGATACCAGATCATGTCGAGATCGATTTGGAAGTCCTCGGGACTCGTGTAGAAGTCTCGCTCCAGCGCAGTCGCGGGTTTGCGCCGGCGCAGGCGATCCAGCATATCCTCGCGGGCGGTCATCGCAGGGCGAGCGGTCGGGTTTAGGCGAGCGTTCATGGCTGCTTCCTGGTTTTCACGTAGATTTCAGATGCTCATAAGATACCAACAATCTACGAAGGAACGTTGCCCCGAAGCGACGTCTTCCACCATATAAACGACAGCACCCGCACGGGGCGAAGGCGCAGCTCGCGCGAAAGCGCAGCTCGCCCGAAGGCGCGGATCCCCGGCACCCTCGGACCACTTCAGGGTCGTGGCGCAGATTGCGGCGCCGTAGCGCCGTGATGCCGTAGCGCCATGGTGCCGCAGCGCCGAGGTGGCGTAGCGCCGGACGCCCCTGCGGCCGTTACGCTTTTACGTCGATGCGCGTGCCGCTCGTCGCACCGCTGCGCGCCGCGGCGTCCGCCGCCGTCTTGGCGAGCAATGCCTGAGCCTGACGATCACCGGCCGACGCCTCTTTTGCGGTTTGCGCACTGGTCTCCGACGATTCGATGAGCGCGGCCGCGGCAGCGCTCACCGCCGTTGCGGCGCTTTTGGAGTCCGTACTGGCCGCCGGCGAACGCGCCGGGGCCGCTCCATCAGCACGTTTGGTTGATTTGCCGCTGGCGGTTGATTTCGCAGCCGTGGGCAGAACCGTGGACGTCGGGTACTGCGGATTATGTGCAACCGCGTACGCTTGGCGTGACCGCTAAGCGCCACCTTCGACGAGCCCCACACGGTCGTATTCGAGGAGCGAGGGTGCTGCCGCGGTCCCGGGCTTGCGCTCGGCGCTGGGGGGGTAGCCAAATTGAGTGCGGTAACACTTGGAAAAATGCGGCGGCGACTGGAAACCGCAGGCGGCGGTGATATCCATGATGGGCATCGACGTTTGCAGCAACAATTCACGCGCGCGCTTCAGGCGCATTTCCAGGTAATAGCGCTTCGGCACGCAGTTCAGGTCGCGCTTGAACAGCCGCTCGATCTGGCGCCGGGACAGCCCGGTTGCTTTGGCGATCTTATCGAGCGACAGCGGCTTCTCGATGTTCTCCTCCATGAGCTGCGCCACCCGGATCAGGCCGCGGTGCGAAATACCGATTTGCGCGCGCAGCGGCACGTATTGGCGATCTGTGTCCTTGCGCACGCGGTCGACGATGAACTGCTCGGACACTCGCTGTGAGATGCGCGGCCCCAGCTTCACCTGAATGAGATTGAGCATGAGGTCCAGGGGCGCGGTGCCGCCGGAGCACGTGTACCTGTCGCGATCGATGGTGAACAGCTGATCGCTGATGCGCACGCGCGGAAACTCCTCGCGCAGCGACGAGAGGTTCTCCCAATGGATGGTGGCGCGGAAATCATCGAGCAGTCCGGCGCGGGCGAGCGCGTAGCCTCCCGTGCAAAGCGCGCCCAGCGGGACCCGCCGCTCGGCCAATCGTCGCAGCGCGGCCAGCAGCGGCGTGGACACCGCCTCGCGAACATTGATACCGCCGCACACGAACACGATGTCGACCGCGCCCAGCTTATCGAGCGCGCCGGTGGGCGACAAATTCAGGCCGCAGCTGGCATCGGCGGCGTGGCCATCGAGGCTGATGAGGGACCACTCGTAGACCTCCCGGCCGACCAAGCGATTTGCCATGCGCAGCGGCTCGAGGGCGTTTGCCACCGCGATCAGAGAATAGTTCGGCAACGTCAGAAACGCGTACTTGCACTTGCGCAGTACAACCGGCGCGTCCAAGGAGAGCCTCCGAGTCTGAAACGAGTAATCGGGCAGCTTCATTGTGCCACTTTTGATGCGGCCGGTGCCTCATTCGGACAAGAAAATGTCGTTTCTAGATATGTGCCCTCGCGCCCCTGCGAGCCGGAAGTCGCGCTCAGTCGAGCCTGGCGCAATTCAATAAGGGTTTGTCGCAATTAGCATCGTGTTTGTCCAATTGCTGGTTACACTGCGTGGCGCATTTGCGTTGGGAGAACCGAAGTACGTGAAAACTCATGCCCGCGTCGTGGTGATCGGCGGCGGTGTGGTAGGCGTCAGCACGCTCTATCACTTGGCCTTGAAGGGTTGGTCGGACGTCGTTCTATTGGAGCGCGCGGAGTTGACCGCCGGCTCGACATGGCACGCGGCCGGACTACTGCCGCTGTTCAACATGAGCTACACCGTCGGGCAGTTGCACAAGTATTCGGTGGATCTGTACAAGCGCCTCCCCGCCGAAACCGGCCAAGACGTCAGTTTCCATGTGACCGGCAATTTGCGTCTCGCCACCAACCGCGACCGCATGGACGAGTATCAAAAGTATTGCGGCACCGCCAACACCATCGGTGTGCCCTTCCAGGTCATCGGCCCCCAAGAAGTGCGTGATCTGTGGCCGTTGGCCGAGATCGGCAACGGCGGCAACGGCGGCGATACAAAGGGCGGCGACCCGCGGGGGGGCCCGCCGAATATCATCGGCGCGCTGTATCACCCGGACGACGGCCACATCGCGCCGGCAGACCTTACGATGGCGCTGCGCAAGGGGGCGCGCAGCCGCGGTGCCGAGATCCACGAGCAAACCGAAGTCACGGCGGTCAAACGCACGCCGTCCGGCGAATGGCATCTGACCACCAACAAGGGCGACATCGTCGCCGAACACGTGGTCTGTGCCACGGGCAACTATGCGCGCCAAACCGGCCGCCTGTTCGGTCTCAACGTGCCCTCGATTCCCGTCGAGCACCAGTACATCGTTTACGACGAATCGCCGGAACTCAAAGCCTACCGTCAGAAGGGCGGCCGCGAACTGGCGGTATTGCGCGAATCGGATGAGTCGTACTATTTGCGCGAAGAGCGCATGGGTTGGATCCTCGGCCCCTACGAAGCCGGTGCCCCGGCGCGGTTCGCCGACGGCGTACCCGAATGGTTCGGCAAGAGTCTGTTCGAGGGCGACCTGGAGCGCCTGCTGCCGCATGTGGAAGCGGCCCAGCGCCGCGTGCCGTCACTCGCCAACTGCGGTATCAAGGACATCGTCAACGGTCCCATCGCCTACACGCCCGATGGCAGTCCGCTCGTGGGACCTGCGTGGGATGCGAAGAATCTGTGGCTCAACGAGGGCCATAGCTTCGGCATCACCGCCGCCGGCGGTTCGGGCTGGCAGTTGGCGGAGTGGATCGTCGAGGGGGAGCCGGGCATCGATATGATGGCCGTCGATCCGCGCCGCTACGGTCCCTACACGAGCAAACGCTACGTCGTGAAGAAAAACGAAGAGACGTACCGGAACGTGTTCGTCATTCACTATCCGGACGAAGAGCGCAGCGATGCCCGGCCCGCCAAGACCAGCCCGGTGTACGACAAGCTTGCGCGCATGGGCGCCGTCTTCGGCCAGCGGTATGGTTGGGAACGCGCCAACTGGTTCGCTCCTCCCGGCGTTGCGCCCAAGGACACGTGGAGCTTCCGCCGCTCGAATTATTTCGAACACGTGGGCGCCGAGGCGCTGCACCTGCGCAAGCGCGTCGGCATGATCGATCTCACGCCGTTCACCAAGCACGAAGTCACCGGGCCCGGCGCTGAAGCGTGGCTCGACAGTCTGGTCGCCAACAAGGTTCCGACGAAGATCGGACGCATCGCGCTGTGCCACGCGCTCACGCGCCGCGGCGGTATTCGCTCGGAATTCACCATCACCAAGATCGCCGATCAGCACTTCTATGTGGTGAGCGCCGGGGCGGCCGAGCGCTACGACGGCGATTACCTGCGCCAGCACCTGCCGCAGGGCCAAGCCGGGGCCGGCGCGCCGGCGGGCAGCGTTTCCTTGAAGAACATCACCATGAGCCGGGGCTGCTTCGTGCTCGCCGGGCCGCGTTCGCGCGAGGTGCTGGCCAAACTCACCGACGTGCCGCTCGGCAATGCGGCCTTTCCCTGGCTCACCGGCCAGGTCGCCGAAGTCGGCCTCGCGGTCGACGTGTACCTGTTGCGCGTGAATTTCGTCGGCGCGCTGGGATGGGAGCTGCACTTCCCCATCGAGTACGCCCACCATCTGTTCGACGCGATCTTCGCCGCCGGCCAGGAATACGACATTCGCATGGCCGGCATGCGCGCCATGGAATCGCTGCGGGTCGAGAAGTCCTATCGCATGTGGGGCACGGACTTGAGCCCGGACTACACGCCTTACGAAGCGGGACTCGACCGCTTCGTGCGCTCGAGCAAAGGCGCGTTCATCGGTAAGGAGGCCCTCGAAGCACAGCTCAAGACGGGCGTACCGCACCGTTTCGTCACCTTCGAAGTTCACGATGTCACCGATGCCGACGCGCTCGGCAACGAGCCTCTGTTCGATGTCAAAGGCAATCTCGTCGGCCGCGCCACCGCCGGCTGCTACGGCCACGCGCTCGGCAAAAGCTTGGGATTGGGCTATGTGAAGCCCGAATTCGCCGCGGTCGGCGGCGAGCTGCAGATCGAGATCCTAGGCGAACGCAAGCGTGCCACCGTACTCGTCGACTCGCCGTACGATCCGGACAACAAGGAACTTCGGGCTTAGTACCCGCACATCCATGACCAGGCAATCATTTTCCGCGCTCGCGCTGCTGCGGCGCGGCCTAGCGGGCCACCGCGGCTGGCAGAACCAATGGCGCAAGCCCACCCCGAAAGCCCATTACGATGTCATCATCGTCGGCGGGGGCGGCCACGGCCTGGGCACGGCCTATTATCTGGCCAAAGAGCACGGGATCACCAATATCGCGGTGCTCGAAAAGGGTTGGATCGGGGG
Organism: Pseudomonadota bacterium; assembly: GCA_030776345.1. Classification (GTDB taxonomy): domain Bacteria; phylum Pseudomonadota; class Gammaproteobacteria; order Steroidobacterales; family Steroidobacteraceae; genus Bog-1198. The sequence goes on from JALYHU010000271.1 coordinate 15,074, forward strand.
CGGCAACACCGGCCGCAACACCACCATCATTCGCTCCAATTACCTCTTCAATGAGAGCGCCGCCCTCTACGATCACTCGGTGAAGCTGTGGGAAAAGCTGTCGCAGGAGCTCAACTACAACGTCATGTTCTCGCCGCGCGGCGTCATGATGCTGGCGCACACGGTCCACGACATCCAGGTCATCAAGCGTCACGTGCATGCCAATCGCTGCAACGGTGTCGACAACGAGTGGCTCGAACCGGCTCAAGCCAAAGAGTTTTGCCCGCTGCTCAACATTGAGGACAACATACGCTACCCGGTGCTGGGCGCCGCCCTGCAGCGCCGCGGCGGCACGGCGCGCCATGATGCGGTTGCCTGGGGCTACGCGCGCGCTGCCGACGCGCTTGGCGTCGACATCATCGAGAACTGCGAAGTGACCGGGATCAAGCGCGGCGCCGGCGGCGCCGTCGAAGCGGTGGAAACTTCGCGCGGCGTGATCCGCACCCATAAGGTGGGCGTCTCGGCAGCGGGCAACACCAGCGTGGTGTTGGGTCTGGCCGGCGTGCACTTGCCCTTGGAAAGCTATCCGCTGCAGGCCCTCGTATCAGAGCCGCTCAAGCCGATTTTCCCGTGCGTGGTGATGTCCAATACCATCCACGCCTACATCAGCCAATCGGACAAGGGCGAACTCGTCATCGGCGCAGGTACCGACGCGTACACCTCGTATACCCAACGCGGAGCGCTGCACATCAATACCCACACCCTCGATGCCGTCTGCGAATTGTTTCCCAACTTTCGGCGTATGCGCATGCTGCGCAATTGGGGAGGCATCGTCGATGTGACCCCCGACCGCTCGCCCATCATCGCCAAGACTCCGGTTCCGGGTTTGTACGTCAACTGCGGCTGGGGTACCGGCGGCTTCAAGGCCACGCCGGGCTCGGCGCATGTGTTCGCCTGGACCATTGCGCGCGACGAGCCGCATCCCATCAACGCACCGTTCACCATCGAACGGTTTCGTGACGGCTACTTGATCGATGAGGCCGCGGCAGCCGCCGTGGCTCACTGAGCATCGCCATGTTGCTCATCCTCTGTCCCTACTGCGGCAAGCGGCCCGAACTCGAGTTCACCTACGGCGGACAGGCGCATTTGGTGCGGCCCGCCAACCCAGCCGAGGTCGACGATCAAGCGTGGACCGATTTTCTCTACATGCGCAGCAACGTGAAGGGCGTGTACGCCGAACGTTGGCGGCATGCACGCGGTTGCGGCCGGTTCTTCAACGCATTGCGCGACACCACGACGGATCATTTTTTGAGCACTTACAAGACGGGCGAGCGGCCCCCTGCAGTGGCCGCCGCACCGGAACGCGCCGCGGAGAGCCGCAAGTGAGGGCGCGTACGGCGAGCGGCGGGCGCATCGACCGGACTCGGCCGCTGCGGTTCGAATTCGATGGCAAGACCTATGAGGGCTGCGTGGGCGATACCTTGGCCTCCGGTCTGCTGGCCAATGGCGTACATTTGGTCGGTCGCTCCTTCAAATACCACCGTCCCCGGGGAATCGTGGCGGCAGGCTCGGAGGAACCGAACGCCTTGGTGACCGTCAGCCGGGACGCGGCGCGCTATACACCGAATCTGCGGGCCACCCAGGTTGAACTGTACGATGGGCTGATGGCGGCCAGTCAAAATCGCTGGCCGAGTCTGCGCCACGATGTCGGCCGGGTGAACGACTGGTTGTCGCCTTTTTTTCCGGCGGGCTTCTACTACAAGACGTTCATGTGGCCGCGGACGGCCTGGAAAGCCTTGTATGAACCCGTGATTCGCCGCGCCGCGGGCCTCGGGCACGCACCGACGCTCCCCGACCCGGACCGCTACGCGCAACGGTACGCGCACTGCGACGTGCTCGTGGTGGGTGCCGGCCCCGCGGGCATCGCGGCGGCGCTGGCCGCCGCCGACGGCGGAGCGCGCGTCATGCTGTGCGATGAGCAAACCGAATTCGGCGGCAGTCTATTGGGGGACACCGCCGCTCGCATCGACGGCGATGCCGGCCAAGAGTGGATCGCAAAATCCATTGCGTCCTTGCGGATGAACCCGCGGGTCACCCTCCTCGCCCGTACCACCGCATTTGGCTATTTCCCGCACAATCTGCTCGGGCTCAACGAGCGCCTGACCGATCATCTTGCCCGTCCGATGGCAGGCCAACCGCGCGAGCGGCTGTGGCAAGTGCGCGCCCGCTCGGTGGTGCTGGCGACCGGAGCCATCGAACGGCCGCTGGTATTCCCGGGCAACGACCGGCCCGGCATTTTGCTGGCCGGCGCGGGGCAGACCTATCTCAATCGTTACGGTGTCCGCGTGGGCGAGCGGGTGGTGATCGTCACCGCTGCCGACGGCGCCTATCAAGCGGCGCTCGATCTGCGCGCTGCCGGCGTGGCGATCGCGGCGATAGCCGATGTACGGCAGGCACTGCCCGGAGCGCTGCCCGAAGCGGCGCGGCGTGCGGGCCTGAATGTCATTCCCGCATCCACGGTACTCGGTACCGAAGGCGGCCTGCGGGTAAGCCGCATTAGGTTGGGACGAGTGCAAGCCGGCACGGTGCACGCAGCACAAGCGTTCGACTGCGATGCGGTGCTGATGTCCGGAGGCTTCACCCCCAGCGTGCACTTGTTTTCACAGTCGCGCGGCAAGCTCGAGTGGAACGACGCGCTGCAGGCTTTCGTACCCGGCCGGCCGGCTGAGAACGAGCGGTCGGCAGGTGCATGCCGCGGTGTCTTTGGGCTGGCCGAAGCGCTGGCGGATGGCGCGGCGGCCGGTACCGCGACGGATACCGGCCGTACGTCGCGCCGCTTCGCGGTGGAGGCACCGGCGCGGGGCAGCGATGCGTACCTTGGCGTCCTGCCCGTGGCATCGACCCCCAGCAGCGACAAGTCCTTCGTCGACTGGCAGCACGATGTGACCGCCAAGGATCTCGCGCTCGCCACTCGCGAGGGCTTTCAGTCCATCGAACACGTCAAGCGCTACACCACCACCGGAATGGCCACCGATCAGGGCAAGACGTCGAATCTCAACGCGATGGCCATCGTGGCGCAGCAGCTCGACGTGCCCATACCCCGGGTGGGCCTGACGACGTTTCGCATGCCGTACACGCCGGTGACGTTCGGCAGCTTCGCCGGTATGTCCCGCGGCGATCTGTTCGATCCGGTGCGTACCACGCCCACCCATGCATGGGCGTCGGCCAAGGGCGCGGTATTCGAGAATGTCGGGTTGTGGAAGCGCGCGCGCTATTTCCCCCGCGCCGGCGAGGACATGCATGCCGCGGTCGCGCGCGAGTGTCTCGCGGTGCGCAACGCCTGCGGTATTTTCGACGCCTCCACATTGGGCAAGATCGAAGTGGTCGGCGCGGATGCGGCCGAATTCATGAATCGCCTGTATGTCAATAACTGGACCGGCTTGGGCATTGGCCGGTCGCGCTACGGGATTCTGTGCCGCGACGATGGCTTCATTTACGACGATGGTGTGGTGGCGCGCACCGCCGCCGATCGCTTCCACGTGACCACCACCACGGGCGGCGCTCCGGGGGTGTTGGCCATGATGGAGGATTACCGGCAAACCGAGTGGCCGGAACTCGAGGTCTGGCTCACATCGACCACCGAACAGTGGGCGGTGATCGCGGTGCAAGGGCCCCATTCGCGCCGCGTGCTCGAATCCTTGGTCGAGGGCATCGACTTGAGCGCCGCGGCCATGCCGCACATGAGCGTGGGCCATGGGTCCATCCGCGGCGTTCCGCTGCTGCTGTTCCGTGTCAGCTTTACCGGCGAGCTGGGATTCGAAGTCAACGTGCCGGCCGATTACGGTGCTGCCGTCTGGGAAGCCATTTACGCCGCCGGACAGAAGCACGGCATGGTGGAGTACGGGACTGAAGCCATGCATGTGCTGCGCGCCGAAAAGGGCTACATCATCGTCGGCCAGGACACCGACGGCACGGTGACACCCGACGATGCCGGACTCACGTGGGCCATCGGCAAGACGAAGAAGGACTTCGTCGGCAAACGCTCCCTGGATCGGGCATCGATGAAAGCTGCAAATCGCAAGCAACTGGTAGGATTGCGCACGGGCGATGCCCGCCTCGTGCTGGAAGAAGGAGCGCAAGTCGCCGCGAAGGCGGGCCAGAGGCCGCCGATGGAACTCATCGGACACGTGACCTCCTCGTATGCCAGCAGCGCGCTGGGATATCCCGTCGCGCTGGCGCTGGTGGCCGGCGGCCGCGCGCGCATGGGCGAGACGCTGTATGTACCCATGCCCGGCGGCGATATCGAAGTCGAGGTGACCTCGCCGGTGTTCTACGACCCGACAGGAGCACGCATCAATGGTTGAGACAGCCGCCCGGACAGGGCCCGCGGTGCCCACGGCCGCATGGCTCACCCCCTTGCCGCCTGCCGAGCGGTTCGCTTTTTACGGCGGCGCTGCGGCGCGGGCGGCTGCCGCTCCGCTGTGGGGTCCGGTGTTCTCAGAGAAGGCCTGTCGCGCGCATGCGCACGCGACACGCGCGACGCTCTGGTTGGGGCCCGATGAATACCTGCTGCTGGATCTGGGTGCCGGCGGCGCGGCGCCCGGGCGCAGCTCACGAGTCAGCCCGACGTTCAGTGCACTCGAGCAGGCGCTCATCGGCATACCGCACGCGCTGGTGGATATCAGCCACCGGCAATTCGCGCTCGAAGTGAGCGGCCCGCACGCGGCTACCCTATTGAGCGGCGCTTGCCCGCTCGATTTGGATCTCGGCGAATTCCCGGTCGACACCTGTACCCGGACCGTGCTCGCCAAGGCGGACATCGTGCTTTGGCGTACGCAGGAGAATGCGTTCCACCTCGAAGTGTGGCGCTCGTTCGCCGGCTACGTCACCGGCATCTTGAGCGAAATCGCCGCGGAGTTTCATACGGACGGTTAACCTTCGGCTAGCGTAGATCCGGCACACTCGCACGCAGACGTTGCCAAAGGTTCCGGGGGCGGCAGCAGAGTGCCTCGAGGACCTCCTTCAATGGCTCCGGTTGACCGAGTTCGCAGCCTTGCCCGAAAGTTACACCGAGCGCAGCGACGTGGTTCGCCGCGGCAGGCGATTCGATGCATTTGGCGACCGTCTCCAGTCCCAGTTCCCTTGCCACCTGCAGTACCGTCCGCACGACCGAGTCCAAGCGCGGATCGTGCGACACATCGCGAATGAAGCATCCATCGATTTTGAGCATGCTGACTTGCAGATCATTCAGCAATTTCAGTGACGCCAGACCGGAGCCGAACTCATCCAGGGCGAAACGGCATTCCAGTTCCATCAAGCGGGCGATGAATCGTTGCGCTGCGTGCAGATTGCCGATCGCCGCACTTTCCGTAATTCCAAAGGCGATCGAGCCGCTCGCCACTTCGCTGTCGCGCACGGCTTCGTAGGCGAAGTGCGCAAACTCGGGGTCCGCGAGGGATTGCGAGGATAGGTTTACCCAAAAGACCGTGCGTTCGGTCTGAAAAGCGGCGCGATTGCGATTGAGTTGGGCAACGGCTTGGGTGAGCACCCATTTGTCCAGGCACGTGCGCAGGTGAGAAGGGGTGGCGACAGGCATCGATTGATTCGGGGCGACGCCGCTGCCTCGATCGTCATTCGTGCCAACCAGGATTTCATAATGGGTCGGTTGGCCAGGGTCGGCGAACGACACGAGCGGCTGGGCGTATAGACGCAAACGACTCACATCCAAGGCATCGACCGCATCCCGCGAGACACGCCTATCGGTGTGCCGCTGCATCGCCGGGGAATCGATGTCGTCGAATAACTCGACCCGATTGCGTCCCTGCAGGTTGGCGGCTTTGCAGGCGATTCCCGCAGCGGTCAAAGCACTATTCAAAGTCTGATCCGCAGTCACCCGGGAGATCCCGAGGCTCGCGTTCGTCTGCCGAGTCTCCGCGAGGGCCACGCGAACTCGCTCGGCCCAAACACGCGCCTGATCCACAGTGCAATTTTCCAACAGCGCAGCAAATCGATCCCCTGACAACCGGCTTATCAATACACCGCCAGGAAACAGAGCGTGATGCCAAACCCGCGCCGCGGCCCGGACCGCATCATCGCCGCCGGGAAGGCCGCGCATAGCGTCGATGGCCTCCGAACAACCCACATCGCAGTACACGACGCAGCGTGGCAGCAGCCCGTCTTCCGCCAGTCGATTGGCCGCCTCCTCCTCGAACGCTTGCCGGGTCAGAAGCCCCGTATCTGCATCGTAGGATGCGCCGACAATCCCATGGAGCGTCGGTGTGAGTTCCTCGAGAAGTTGCGAATCGCGCGGGTCGAAGGGGGGCGCTCGCAGAGGATTCGCGATTGCAATGACGCCGACGATCACGTCGCGGCGTTTCAGCGGCGCGCACAGGACACGAAACGGTACGAGGGCGGTGTCGGAAGATTCTCGCCTCTGATTGAAGGTTTTGGTCTTGCCTGAGTGTCGAACGCACGCGTGCAGATGCCGCTTGACCAAACGGCGCAGTTGCTCGGCTCCGGCCGCGCCGGCCGATACGCACCCGACCAAGCGTTCGACTCCGCACGCCGGCATGAACAGCATGGCGACGTCGCACCCAAAGAGTCCCTTTACAGCAACGAGCAACGCCTCAGGTCGGTCGAAGCCACGATGGTCGTCCGTTTGGATCTGCTCGATGGCGCGCTGAAGTTGTCGTTCGGCGCCCTGCGCCGCTGCAATCTCCGGAATGGGAGCGGGGACTCCCATCTCCAGTTCACGCACGAGCAGCGAGACCACCGCTGCCGTTGTTTGTGCAATGGCCTCGATACTGGGGGTGTCGGACCTTACGGTTGACGAGTCGGACACGAGGGCGAGCAGGCCCAAGGGAGTTCCCACCGTATCGCGCAATATCAACACATAGGTAAGTTCATTCTCCCTCAGAAGCCGCACCCCGCAGTGGGAATCGGACGGGGAACGCAGCAGCCGCGCCACCAGCGCGTCGAGGCACGCTCGCAGGATAGGCGCAGCGGTGCCGCCGCTGCTCGCAAGGACGCGGCCGTCGACCGCTTGAACCACGAAGCTGCGCAGCGCCGGTACGAGATGGCGCAAAATTCGCAAGTAGTGGCCGACATTGGCCGGGTTCATGATTTTCATGGAACCGTGAAGGCGACCGTGCCGGCTACGCCGCCCGGTTGCACGCGGGAACGCGAAATAGCCCGGGCTTCAGCGACCGTTCGCTGAAATGAGGATCGGCGTGATTCATGCAAGTCCTGTCAAGAATCATTTCTTGGCTTTTATATTAGGGGATTTCCTCAATTTAGTCGATCTCTCTCGGGCGAATCGCGTCACACCGTGAGGATGTCTGCGATCACCGGGGTCGACGGGCGGCAATCGCGAGGTCGGTGCGATCCCGTGTCGTGACCATGACTTCCGCCCGACCTTCCCCGACGAGCGTCCAAGGTAGCGGCAAGTTATCAGAGACCACCGAGATGACATGATGGCCGGTAGCCACGGCCGGAAAATCGAATCGCCCGTTCACGTCGGTTTGAACCGAAAATCGTCCGTCGAGCACCACCACGACATTCGGCGCTCCGAGCTCGCCGGCGTCGAAGTGCCCATTGTCGTTGGCGTCGAGATAGACCATGCCCGCCAGTTCGCCGGACCCGCCGCCGGGTGAACCGCCCAACGGCGCGAAGTGCAAACCGGAAGCCCGCTTGTAGCGAACCGTCAGAAATGCGCCTCGCTCCTGAATGGCAGGCACCGGGGTCGCGACCGGCGGAGTCAGCGGCGAGACCACGGTGAGCGGCGTCCAGGACCCGGATCGACTGTCGTAATAGGTCGCAAGTAGTTGCCAGGAACGCGACACCTGGCAGGTCATGGAAACATTGGCGGACATGCCCGGCGCGGCGCGTCCTTGGACCGCGCCTGCCCAGCGCACGTTGCCTTCGACACCGAGACGACTCGAGAATTGACCGCCGCCGAAGGCGGCGATGCTGAGGACGGTGCTGTCCTGCCGAGCTCCGTCGAGGACGCCCTTGTTGATGCGCTCGACCGAGGCCGAGGTGCTCAACCGCAGAGTGTCCGGCGTGGCCCACGTCTCATCGAGCGTCATCGCAACATCCCTGCCCGTGGGAGTCTCGGCGACATTGGCCTCCGCCCGTCCCGTACCCCAACGATTGGCGCGGTCGACATAGCCTTCCAGCGACCACCCGACACCGACCTCGGTGCGGCTGATATTCGTCACGCCGCCCAAGCCCCAGTCGCGCGACAACTGGTAGCGGGTATCGCCCGTCACGAAGGTGGTATTGGAGCCGGACCCCGACAGCGAATGCACTTCGTCTACACCCACATCCGCCAGCCAACGCCGGGCCTGGTAGCCCAACCGGTAGTAGCCGCCTTCCATATCGTTGGAGATCAACTGGCTGCCCCAGGTCAGATTCGGATCGATGCGAAAGAGGCCGGCATTCTGCTGCCAATGGCCCTGAACGAGGGAACCGTCGATCCAGGTTCCGACGGCATTGCTCTTGCCGCTCACTTGCCCGTCCACCAGGTTAGCCTGCAGCCGCGCGCCCCGGTCTGCCCATGCGGCGCTCATGAGACCCGTGCCGGACGACTGCAGCGTGCTTCCGTCGATGACCGGGCCGATGGCGAGGTTTGCGTTGTGCGCGTCGATCAACTGTCCGCCCACCGTCCAATGTTCCGCCGTGTCCCACTGCGCCCCGAGCGACGCAGTTTCACCCGCCAAGGTGCGAAAGTCGGGAACTTCGATGCCGTCATAGACGCCCGGTCGCCCACCGCCGGCGACCACTTGCAAACCAGAGGGTCCGCGCCAGTCCGTGGAGAGACCTTGAATTGCGCCGGTGGGCAGGTAGAAGCGCGATTGAAGCCGCGCCAGTGCGACTTCCGGAGTGGTCACGTCGCCCAGCGCGTTGTCGGCCATCCACCCCCCATCGAAGGGCATGCCGCGCTGCCGGAGGGTCACGACGCCGCCCTGGCCCTGTTGCGAGGGTCCGAGGCCCGAACCGCCGGTGCGCCCCGCAGCATCGAGCGACCATGCGCCGTAACTGATCGTCTCCCACTGCGACCTCACGACGATGCCGTTCTCCACGACGCTCGTGGCGGAGCCCGAACTCCCGGAGTGCAACGCGCTCATCACGCCGTCAATCTGCAGCGAGCGCGCCAAGCCGCGGCTGTCGCTCACTTCGCCCTCGCCCATCGAAATATCAGGAGCCAGTGTTCCACCGCCGATCACCCGGTCCTGATAAGCGGGCGTGCCCTCCGCGCCAACCGCAGCCGCTCCCGCCAGTGCCCCCAGCCCACACAGACCCGCTGCGAACCGGGAAATGAAGTTGGCACGGAGCTTCATTCAAAAATTTGATCCAGTTCGGTCTTGTGCTCGCCCCATTCGAGTGTGCCCTTCACCGTGACCGGAAAGGCGAGCGTCGGATGCTCGTCGGTTGCCGTCGACGGCGTCAAGAACACCTCACGTTCTTCGTGCGGCAGAATGGGGAAGTCCGAGGGCGTGAAGTCGTACTTGACGCCGTTCGCGTCCGTGCCGGTGAGGAATCCGCTGACGCGGCCATGCGCCTCGCCGGCGTTGTGCATGCGCAGCGTGGGAATGCGCTGGCCGTTGAGCGTCGCAATTTTCGGTCCGAGCAATTCCAATTGGGGCGCCGCATCGCCCACGTTCAAATAGACGATCACGCCGATCCGCCCGGTCACGGGCAGATTCACGCCATTGCTCTTGGCGACCGACGGGTCGGCCCCTTCGATCATCACCGCAAACCGGCACTCAGTGGCAACGGCATCCGCGGGAACGCTCACTTCGAAGCGGTAGCGCAGAATTCCGTTTGCGGGCACTACCACCTCGGGCCGCTCGATCGCGACCCACGGGCGGCAGCTGCCGGGCTGCAAGTCGTCGTGAAAATTCACCGTGAAATCCGGCGACAGAATCCAGTCTGCGGTGTGGATCAGATAGCGCCCCGGCGTGGTCGATCGGTTGCTCACTTCGATCACGCTGCGCACCGTTTTTCCTGGCCGTGCGGCCAGTTCGAAGCGCGGCGGCGAGACCTGTGCCGCAAATCCTTGCGCGTGCGCGGCGGCACAGAGCAGCACACCGAGAACCGCGCTGAGCGCGGGGAAAGTGCATCGCATGATCATCCTTCATCCATCTCGAAGCGGTAGGTCAAGGGGAAGGCGCGCTGCACCACGTTTCCGTCCACGCTGAACTGGAACTTGAACACGTCCTCCATGAACGGCGTGGTGATCGGACCGGCATAGACCAGCACGCGATTGCCGGAGCGGACCTGGCCCGGCATGAACCGGCCCTGAGTCGCCCACGAGACGCTCACGGGTCCGGGTTGCTGTGCCGGCAGCACCAGGTAGATGCGCCCCGAGCGCCGCAGCCAGGGCAGCACGTTGATGCGCACTCGGATCGTGGTGCTGCCCGCCATCAAGTTGTCGCGGCCGGAACGCGACGGCCGCGCGGATTGCCAGCGCAGGCTCACGGAGGGTTCGAGCGCCTGCGTGCCCGAGTCATCGATGGTTGTGGATTTTCCCTGCGCCGCGCCGCACCAGATTATGGTGACTGCCGCGGCCAAAAAAAAAGCAGCCGCCGGCCGCGCAATGCGGCTGGCCGTCTTCACGGCGAACTCATCGTGTAGCGAACGACGCCGGTGAACGTCCCTGCCGGCGGCACCGAGTTGTTCAGGTATGAAAATGTCCAGCAACTCTCGTTCCAAGTGTTGCTCGCCATCGAGCCGACATTCTGGACTCCGCCGTTCACGAATGTGCCGGCCGGAAACGGCTCCGCGCCGTTATCGCCGTTGCCGCTCGAAGTCCACTGAATTTTCGAGAAGGGAATCGTGTCGCCCGTGGCATTGGTGAGCGCGGTGGGCACCGTGGCCGTGACCTGCGCGGCAGCCGTGGTGCCGCCTGCCGTTCGATAGAAGCCGCCGATATAGAGCTGCCCCGGTACGCTGCAAAACGTGTATCCGTCCAAGAAGCTTTGAGTAGCCGTGCTATCCGTGGTCATCGCCTGCGGCGTGCCATTGCCCACGGCGCTCGACGTCACCGTGGTCGATACCTTGTTGACGGTGGTGTTGTTCCCCGGCTGACCGACATTTTGCTGTTTGCCGTTCGTGTAATTGCCGCCCGTGAAGGTACCGACGCCGACCTGCAAGTAAATGGTCTTGGGCGAGGCCGGCGCAAGCGTGAACGTGTAGGCCGCCGCCGGGCCCGACATCACCGCCGCGCCCACCGCGGCGGCGAAACAGACGGCGCCGATCAACTCTCGGCGCAGTCCGGCTCGGCTCTCTTCCCGACGACCGCCTTGCGGCATCGTTCCGGGCCGAGAGCCCGGTGTTGATGGTATGGCGTGCATGG
>JALYHU010000272.1 GCA_030776345.1 Pseudomonadota bacterium
TGGCCGCGGCGACGGCGCGCCGCTCCGCGGCCCGCGGATCCGACCCGGCGCGCGCCAACGCTTGGCAGTAATGGGCGATCCAGGCCGCCGGGTTCATGCCGCGGGCTGGCTGCGGTATGGGCAGCGCGTGCACCTTCCGCAGCAGCTCCGCCATTGCCTCGATGATCTCGGGCTGTTGAATTTCCCGCGGCGTCCATGCACGGCCGCTCACCCAACGCGCGACCATCACGCCTGCGGCGGGCTCGCAATGTTCGATCGCCGGTGCGAGGCCGGCGGCGGCGGCACGGCCCAGGACTTTGCACTCCCATTCCCGATCGAAACCGGAGTCCCTGGACTCAGGATCGGCCACGCGCAACGCATACTGGCGACCGGCCCGCTCGGCGCGGAAACTGTGGTTGACCAGTCCCGGCGCCGAGCGGTGGATGGTCACGGGACCCTCCCCCGGAACCCACCGTAAGGCGAGCTCCTCAAACGGGCTGGGCGGCATGGATCGTGAGCTGCGAACTGCGGCGCCACTCACGCATACCGATGACTATCATCAGCAGATATAGACCGAACAGCAGCATGGTGAGATACAGGCCGCGAGTGCAGTAAAGACCCAGGCTGACCGAGTCGATCACCAGCCACCAATGCCAGTTCTCATACACCTTGCGGGCGACCAGGAGGGTGGCAAAGACGCTGGCCCATGCCACCATCGAGTCCACGAACGGCCACGCAGCCGGCGTGAAGCGCCGCAGGAAATAGCTGCTGAGAAGCGACATCGCCACCACTCCCGCCAGCCCCACCGCATTGCGCGACACGGACCAATGCGAAATCTCCAGCACGCGTCCGCCTCGACCATGCGTCCATTGCCAGTACCCATACACCGCCATTGCCGCATAGAAGACGTTCAATACCGATTCCATGTACAGGTGTGCCCCGAACATCACCCACACATACAAGCAGGAGCTCGCGAAGGCGGCCGTCCAGCACATGAGTCGCTGCCTGATCGCGAGCAACAGATACAAGATCGCAAGTACGGCGGCGGTGATTTCGATCCAGGTCGTGGAGCGCCACGCACTTCCGAGCTGCTGCGAAAGCTCGCCGATCATGGCCGGGCCGCGTCAGGCCGTGGGCGCGCGCCAGGCCGCGCAGCGTGCGGCGGCTCCACACCCGGGAGCACTTTCATGACGAATATGGGCTGCGGGCCGGCGACGGCGACGCGCCGCATTTCATCGGCCAGAATGGCCATCACTCGATCGAGCGGGCCCCAGATTTGGGTGCTCAACGAGTTGGTGAGCACCTCCAACTCCGGATAGGTGTTGAGGCGATCGATGAACGCCTGGATCAACGGCCGATAGTCCCCGGCCAACGGGTACATACTGATTTCGACGGCGCTGCGCATGATTACCTGCTCCCTACGCCGGCATTACCCGGGTCAGGTTCAACGGGTTCGCGGGTGAGTCGGATAGCCGACAGCCCACATCTCAGGTCTCGTACAGACCACCCCAAGGTGCAAGTAGTGTAGCCTGACGCCCGGATGCGTGCAAAACTGCCGCCAGCCTCTCGCGGAGATTCGCTTTGCGCATATTCCAAGTCGATGCGTTCACCCGCACACGGTTCACGGGCAACCCGGCCACGGTCATCCTCGATGCCGATGGCCAGGACGCTGCCTCGCTGAAGTCCATCGCACGCGAGTTTGCGCAGGCCGAAGTGGCGTTCGTGTCCGCCGCAACGGCCTCCGACCACGACGTCCGCCTACGCTTCTTCAACACGCGCACGGAGGCGCCCTTCGTCGGACATGCGACCATCGCGGCGCACGCGGTCCTGCTCGCCCTCGGCCGCAGAGGCATGCGCGTCTGCCGCCAACACTCCGGGACCGGCATCATCGAGGTACAGGTACACGACCAGGGCGGCACCCTGATCGAGTTTCGCCAGAGCAGGCCTGAACTCGACGCGCCGCTGCCGTTCAAGACCACGCTGCGCGTTGCCGAAGCGCTGCGTCTGCCGGGCACTCAACTGCACGAAATCATGCCGGCCCGTATTGCCCGAAAGGGCAGCACCCGATTACTGGTGCCGGTGCAAGACGCCCGAGCGCTGGATGCGTTGAGCCCGAATTTCGAGACGCTGATCGCTCTCGGCAACGAAATCGGCGCGGACGGCTTTTTTGTCTTCTCGGTCAACCGCGTCCCGGAGGAGTCATCGCTATTCACCGAGTCGCGAATGTTTTGCCCCGCCCTCGGCATCCCTGAGGATCCGGTCAGCGGCAACGCGCATGCGATGCTGGCATCCTATTTGTGGGAACTCGGGCAGTTCGGTAAGAGCACCACCGCCTTCCTCGGCCGCCAGGGCCGGCACATGAATCGGCCCGGGGAAGTGAGCGTAAAACTGGAGGTCGAACACGGCAGCTTGCTGGCCGCGCACATCGGCGGCAACGCGGTCATCGTGAGCGAAGGTACCTTGGCATTTTGAAAGCGCGTCATCGAGTCGCGGCGGTCGCGGTCAAATCCACCTCGAGGGTGGTTGCCAGCCCTTCGAGATGGACTTCGACAGTCTTCCCCGCGGCCACGGCCTCGTCGAGGTTGCCGGTGGCGAACGCCGCCTGAGCCTTGGACCAAAGCGAGCGGGCATTCCTCAGGCTTGCCCGCGCGGCATCCAAATCGCGCGCGGCACTGCCGGCGTGCGAGCTCTTCGCTGGTTTCCTGCCGATCAGGTCAAGGCGGCTTTGGATGGCGGTGATATACCCCGGCAACGTGGCGGCCCAGCCTGACCACTGCTCATTTCGCGCCTTCATGAGCTCGTCTTTCTTGGCGGCCGCTGCGCCGGCCAGCCCCTGCGCTGCGCTCATCACCGCCGGGGCGCGCTGGAGCACGGCCGCATAGTCCTTCTTGTCGAACCACGCCTTCAATTCCTCCAGCCTGCTTTGCACGTCCGCCAATTGGTCCGGGACGTATTTGGCGGTGTCGGACGAGGAGGAGATCACGACGGCCTCGATGTCGCCGATCTCTATTTCCGCAGGCTTCCTCTCCCCTGCACAACCCACCAACAGGACCACGGCGATGCCGACACCAAGCCGATGGCGACCCGCCATCAACCACAGGGGCACCCCTTTCATGCTTCCGATCAAAGCTCGCGCCTCGCGCGTTCCAACCACTGCGCTTGGGCCTTCCGGTAATGCGCCGGCGCCAATCTTGCACCGTCCAGCAGCTCCTTGAGGAGGCGCCGTGCTTCATCGAGTTTGCCGCGCCGCTTGAGCAACATCGCGTAACGCAAGCGCGCCTCCGCACCGGGATATTCCGGCGCTACCGCAGCGTACTCGTGTTCGGCCTCGTCGAGCGCGTTCTGCGCCTCCAGCGTGCGCGCATACAAGAGATGACCGTCGGTGGATTTGAAATCCGGATTGTGCTCGATGAGTCGCTCCAGCGTGGCACGTGACGCCGAAAAATCGCCCGCCGCGAATTGCGCCTGCGCCAGCCCGAGCAGGAGGGTCGGATCGTGTGCGAAAATGCCGCGCAAGCCGACTTCGATTGCCGCAATGGCCTCGGCGTATTGCCCGCGCTCGTAGAACTCCTGTGCCAGCCGGCGGCGCGCATCGACATTTCCCGAGATTTCCACGGCCGCAGCGGCCTGCCGCAAATTGCGGTCCGGATCGATGATGCGCTGCATGCCCGCTCGGGTACGCCGTGCGGTTCGGCCGCCGAAGACCTCGGGCAAGATTTCCACAGCGACGTAGGCGAGCGAGCCCGCCGCGGGCAGCAGCGCGATGGCCCAAATCCACAACGTGTTTCTGCCCGTCTTGATGACATGCACGATGAGGCCGGCTTGCACGGCGAGCGTCAGGATGAAGATCAGCGACACGAGAAAAACTCCAGGATTGCCTCGATTCGAGCAGCGGCTCGGTGCCGCCGGATTATGAGGCAGGCATCGGTGATTGTGCGGCGAGATCGACCGGCCGTGCATACTCTACCGCGTCTGCGCGTTGCTCGTGTAGATGCAATGCGTGGGTCATGCCGCGGGGGATATCTTCCGGATGGTGTGCGGCGATGATGAGCGTCACGTGCTGCTTCATCAGGCGTTCGAGCAGCCGCTTCATTGCCGCACGTTGCCGCGGATCGAGCCCGGTCAGCGGTTCGTCGAGCAGCAAAATACGCGCCCGGGCCGCGAGAGCGCGTGCGAAGAGTGCGCGGCGCATTTGCCCGTATGACAATTCGCCGGGGCGGCGTCCGGCGACGGATACCAAGCGGAAGAATTCCAGCCAGCGTTGCGCGTGTTTTCTGTCGGCCGCCGTCGGCGCATCGGACAGGCCGATACTGGCGTAACGGCCGCTCGCGACCAAGTCGAACACCGTGACATTCACGGCATAGTCGGTCTGCAATTCCGGCGACACATAGCCCACCCGACGTTTCCATGCCTCGACCGGCGTACCGCGCGGAAAGCCCGTGCGGTCGATCCGGCCACCCAGCGCCGGCGAGAGATCGCCATAGAGCAGTTTGAGGAAACTGGACTTGCCCGCGCCATTGGACCCGAACACCGCCCAATGCTCGCCCGCGCGCAGATCCCAGTTGATATCGCGCAGTACGAGCCGGTAATCGACATAGAGATCCGCCGCCGCGATACGCAGCAACAGCTTGCCGACGCCGGCACGCGCCGCCGCACCCGTTCCGTTTCGCGTAGGCCGCGCCGCGGGCAGCAGCGGCGCCTCTGCAGCGGCCGCCGCCAGCCGCACGAGATCCGCGGCGCGCAGCCGTGTGACGGAGCGCAGCCGACCGCCGCGCAGTTCGATCAAACCTTGGGTGCCGGGCGGTATGTCCATTGCACGATGAGCGGACACTATCCATGATTGGCCGAGCGCGAGCGCCCGGCCGAGCAGGCTGTCGATGCGGCGGCGGTACTCCGCGTCCAAGCCGTTGTAGAACTCATCCAGCAACAGCCAGTCCGGATTCCGAATCAAGCCGCGGGCCAGCAAAGCCAGCCGTTTCTGTCCATACGATAGGGACAAAAATCGGCGGTTCTGCTGGTGCGTGAAACCGCAGAGTTCGAGCATCGCGATGACCCGGCGGCGTTCCCCCGGGGTGATGGGCTGTTGCAAAAGATCCGTGCGGTGCAGCCCGGTCGCCAGCAAATCGGAAACCGTTGGATTCCAGCCGTACCGCGCATATTTGTCCTGCAGTTCGGCTCCGATGTACGCCATCCGCGGTTTCGCCTCGATCAGGTCGACGGGACGCCGGCCCACGCGGTAGCTGCGCGCCTCGCGGCCGGTCGGCGTCGGCCACACATCGGCGCTGAGCAGCTTGAGCAGCTGTGTCTTGCCGGCACCGTTGCCGCCGATCAGCGCCCAGCGCTCGCCTGCCCGGAAATGCAGTGAGATGTTCCGCAACGCCCAGTTATCACCGCGTCGCACGCTCACCGCATGCAGCGATACGCTGAGGCGAGACGTCATGCGCGGCTGATTCGCCAGCTGCCCTCGTCC
The DNA here is from genome assembly GCA_030776345.1 of Pseudomonadota bacterium. GTDB lineage: Bacteria > Pseudomonadota > Gammaproteobacteria > Steroidobacterales > Steroidobacteraceae > Bog-1198. Next base: position 5,450 of record JALYHU010000272.1, read on the forward strand.
TCGGCGACGCGGCCGTCGCGGACGAGTTTGACGAGGTGCGCCTCCAAGGTCAGCTTCGCCCAGATGTGGCGCTCCGGCGGCACGTCGTCATACACAGCGGTGGTCAGCTGCTGCAGGGTCGCCGCGCCGCGCCCCAGCTTTTCCAATACTTTCTCCTCGCGCGCCAGGCGATGGGCGCGCAAGTCCGCGAGGACGCCCTTGCCGCGCTCCATGACGCCGCCATGGCCCGGTGCGATGTGCTCGAAGTCAACCGCGTCCAGCTTCGCGAGCGAGTCCAGGTAGGCCGACATATCGCCATCCGGCGGAAGAATCACGGGCGATACGCCCTCGAGCACATGATCTCCCGTGAACAGCAGCCGCTGGTTCGCCAGCAAATAACAAACGCAATTGGACGCATGCCCGGGAGTATGAATGGCGGTCAACGCGATGTCCCCGAACTGCAGCCGCTCGCCGTCGCGTGGTCCGTGATCGGGTTTGAAGCTTTCATCCTGCCGCCCATCGTCGGGCGCCGGCAAACCGATGAGGCGCGCGCCGGTCCGTTCGGCCAGCACCGCGGCGAGCGGCGAGTGATCGCGATGGGTATGCGTTACGACCACCCACCGAATCACTGCCGCGTCGGCGGCGTCCATGATGGCCCGCAAATGACCGGGGTAGTCGGGCCCCGGGTCGAGAACGGCAATGTCCTGCCCTCCCAATAGGTAGGTGTTGGTTCCGGGCCCCGTCATCAGGCCCGCGTTGGGCGCAACGATGCGCCGTACCCCAGGCCCCAGGAGCAAGGCTTTACCCGGAATCAAGTTCAACCTGGATTCCAGGGAGTCCTCCGCCCTACCGGAGGCCCCGCGTCACCACGCGGTCGGTGGGGAGCACCGTGTCCGGCGACAGAGCCGGCGTATCACGAAAGGCGCGATAAATGGGGGCGAAGTCCCGGTCGTAGCTGTCGCGGAACAGCTGCTCGAAGCTGTCCACCACGAAGTAGGTTCTCTGATAGGCGTCGATCATATAGGCCGTGCGCATGACGCGTTCGAGATCGAATTTCAGGCGATGCGGCTGCGGACTGTCGATGCTGTACGCCGTCTCGCCGGCCGAGGACAAAATGCCCGCTCCGTAGGTGCGCAGCTCGCCGCCGCTCTGGATGAGTCCGAACTCGACGCTGTACCAATACAGCCGCGCCAACATGTCGACGCCGCCTTCCGCCGCGGCCTTGCGGCCGGCCACACCATAGGCCTGCACGAAGTCCGCAAACACCGGATCGCACAGCAGCGGAACGTGGCCGAAGAAGTCGTGGAACACGTCAGGCTCCGCGAGATAGTCGATTTCTTCCGGCTTGCGCAGCCACACGGTGACGGGAAATCGCCGCCCGGCCAAGTGTTCGAAAAACTGCCCTTCGGGAATCAGACCCGGCACGGCTACGATCTCCCAGCCGGTCGCGCGGCGCAAAATCCGGCTCGCCGCATCGAATCGCGGAATCCGCGGCTCCAGGTTCAACGCATTCAGCCCCGATAAGAACTGCGCGGCCCCGTAGCGCTTGACCATTGCCAACTGCCGTTCGAGCAGCGTCGCCCAAAGCCTGTGTTGGTCGGGCGTGTAGCTCGCCCACGCCTGTTCGACCGCATAGTCGGCCCCGGCCGCGGAATAATCACCCCGGAGCTGGACCGCGCCGGCTGAGGGTGCGCTGGGCAATTGCATGGTTCCATTATCTCAGGTCGAAAAATTCAGGTCGACAAGTTTAAGGGTCGCCAATTCTTTGAAGGTCTCTTTGAGGGTCGCTAAATTATTTTTCCGCGGCCATGCGGCGCGCCTGAAAAAAAAGCCTTTTTCCCTCTGTCTTCGCGCGTGTCTGTGACGCCCCTCTCATCTTGACACAGTTGCGATGATCGCCGGAGCGGCTACACTTGGGGCATGTCTAAGTCTCCGAACGCCAGGCGACTCGGTGGCCCGCTGATCTGGGAAGATCTGTCGCGGCCGGACGCGGACCAAAATCAGCGTTTTTTGGCCGAATCCTTATCGCTCTTGTTGGCGGACTTGCTGCGCTCGGTCCTTGCCGATGCCAGTCCGGCGCTGCCGGCCGACGAATCCGCGGTCGAGCGCTATCGCAACCTGGCCGACTCGCTGGCGGACGGCGAATCGCGGCGCCGCACCAGCCTCGGAATTACCCGCGCGGGGCTCGCCAAGCGCTGCGTGACCTGGCTCAAGCTGCTGCTGACCCCCGCGCCGAATGCGGCTGCCGCGGCCCCTATGCGTGAATTCGTGGACGCCCTGGCGCTATTCCCGGCGCTTTTCGATAGCGAGCCATCGGCGCGTTCCCGGCGTGCCCGGCTGACCTGGCTGCTGACCCATGACCGCCGGCTGGACGCGAGCACCCGCGAGGCCGCTACGGCCTTGATCGAGGCGTGTGAGCACTTGGGAGTGCTCCTCTGGCCGGATGCCGAAACGGCTTGATCCTTTATCTCGATCCAATTCCTGCGAGTGCCGAGACGGGAGCGTATAATGCCCGGTTTACCTTTTGCGTCCCGGCTGGAGTTTTCGATGCAAATACCCTCCGCACCTGAATCAGAGGTCGTCCCGTCCGCATCCCCGGCTGCGGATAAGTCGCGCTTCAAGTTTCAAAAACTGCTGCAGCCGTTCACGGTGGATCGCGCCATCGCGGCGCCGGTACTCTGGTTCTTTCTCGACTGGCTGGTCCTGGGTGTGGCCATCGGCAGTTTGCTGGTGGTCGAGGCGGCCTGGGTGAAGGTGTTCGCCTCCCTCGTGGCCGCCCTATGGATCGCGAGATTGTTCGTCATCGGCCACGATGCCTGCCATGGATCGTACACACCCAATAAGATTCTCAACAAATGGATCGGCCGGATCGCGTTTCTGCCGTCATTGACGCCCTACAGTCTGTGGGAAGTCGGGCACAACCTGGCTCATCACGGCTTCACGAATTTGAAGGGCCGCGATTACGTGTGGACCCCCTATTCGCCCCACGAATTTGCGCGGTTGCCCTGGATGCGCCGGCAGCTCGAACATATCTATCGCAGCGGCGTGGGTCAGGGCGTGTATTACATGATCGAGATGTGGTGGAAGAAGTTGTTCTTCCCGGGCCGCAAGCACGTCACGACGCGCCGCACCAGCCACTTCCTCGATAGCTGCCTGGTGGCCGGTTTCGCGGCGCTGTGGATCGGCGGCTTGGCGCTATGGGGGATGTACAGCGGGAAGTCCATCTGGTCGCTGCTGATATTCGGCTTCGCGGTGCCGTTCTTCTTGTGGAATTGCTTGATGGGATTCGTGATCTACGTACAGCACACGCACCCCCGCGTGGCCTGGTACGAGCGGCGCGACGAATGGAGCGCCAACGCGGGCTATGCCACGACCACGGTTCACGTCAAACTCATGCGCCCCCTCGATGGGTTGATCCACTACATCTTGGAGCATGGCGCGCATCACGTGAACATGGGTATTCCGCTTTATCGGCTCAAGGAGGCCCAGGCGCGACTGAGCGCCACGCTGGACGAGCGGCTCAATTCGGAAGTGTTCACGTGGCGCTATTACTGGAACACCGTGCGACGCTGCAAACTCTACGACTTCGCGCAGCACGTGTGGACCGACTTCGACGGACGGATCACCTCGCAACCGTTGGTTCAGGGCCGCTAGCTCAGCGAAAACTATATCGCGCGGCGAGGGACGCGGCGCGGCCGGCCGTGTTGTATCCGTTTGCGAGTTCATAGCGACGATCGAGTGCGTTGTCGAGCCGAGCCGTCACCGACCAGGCCGGCGTCAGCGACAGCTTCCCATAGAGGGCCGCGAGCACGTAGCCGCCGTCGCTGACGGATTTGTTGCTCACGATACCAAGGTCCTGTCGCGCGCCGGATTGCAGCAGGTCGACGCCGATCTCGCCCCGTCCGATGCGGCGCGAGCCGCTCAATGTGACGCTGTGTTTGGTACGCCGCAGCAGCTCCGTCCCGCTTGCAGCGGCGGAGAGGTCGCGCGGGTCCTGCAGACTGCCCTCGGCGCGCACCGACCACGAATCCTCATGCAGCTCCCAACCCGCTTCGAGTCCGCGGATTCTAGCGCGAGCGACGTTCTTATTCTCGCCGAAGTACGGGTGGTTGCTCGGGTCGGAGACGAACATGATCAAGTCGTCGATAGTGTCTTGAAATGCCGCGAACGTGACTTGCTGATGCTCACCAAGGCGCGACTTGACTCCGACTTCGAAGTTGCGCGAACTCTCAGGTTTCAGATTCGGCGTACCACCGTAGCCGAATCGATCCGTGGCCGACGGAGCACGGAATGCCGTACCGGCGGATGCCGTGAGCAGTGTATCGGCGGTCACGGCATAACCGTATTCCGCGTTCCACGTTTCGTGCGCGCCGAACGCCGGATGACGGTAGTAGCCGGCCGCCAACAGCAATCGATGGGGGCCGGCTTCCAGCTGGTCTTGCAGGTAGTAGGTTTGCGTGCGCGTCTCGATCGAATAAGGCGTTCCAAAGGACACGGAATTCGTCCGTTCCTTCGTCAGGATGGTGCCGAACGTGACCAGCTGGTCGACCTGCGCGCCGGCGATTTTCACGTCGTTCTGCAGATCGACGGTATCTCGCGAGGTGTAGTCGAAGTCGCCCGCCGGCGGCGAGTTGAAAATGTCGATCTGCTCTTGACGCAGATCATCGACGATCCGGCTCAACGTCAGGTGCGCATGCCAGATGTCGGTCAGATCGCCGCTTGCGTGCGCGGCAAGCGCGCTGTTCGAGAAGTGTTCGCTCAGCGGGGTAAAGGACGCAAACGCGGTGGAGTCGCTGTTGTAATTGCCGTTCGCGTAGTCCGTGGTGCCGGTCGACCGCCAATAGAAGGCGCCCAGATCGACACCCGCGATCCTGGTGGAAGCCGCGGCGGTGCCGGACAGGTTCTTGTAGCCGCTGTCCAGCGTGTCTCCCAAGATAGGCGCAAAACCGCTCGAGCGCTGCCCGGCAAGAGCCGTGCGGACACTGGTGTCGCCTTGCGTGTAGTTCCCATCGACCGCGAACTCACCCGTGCCGTAGCGGCCGTAGCCGAGCATCGCGTCGGCTCCCGAGGGACCGCCGCTGCGCGTGGTCAAGTTCACCACCCCGCCAATTGCGTCGGTGCCGTAGATGGCCGAGCGCGGACCTTTGACGATTTCGATCCGCTCGAAAAGCTCCGGAGCAAGGTTCTGCAGCGGTGCGCCGCCGATGGTGCCGGCATTGATGCGCACTCCATCGATCATGATGATGGACTGCGCGCTGTTGGCGCCGTGGATGAACAGCGACAGCGGTTGACCGGGACCGCCGCTGCGGCCGATGTCGAGGTCAGCGTGAAAGCGCAGCACGTCGCCCACGTCGAGCGCAAGCGACTCTTCGAGGGCCGCACGATCGATGAGCACGAGCGGCTCCAGCGCTTGGCCCGCCGGTTGCGGATTGCGCGTCGCCGTAACGACGATCCCGCTCAAAGGATCACTTTGTTCGTTCGGGGATGAGTGGGCGCGCGCGTTGGGCAGGCACAGAAAAACCCAGGCGGCAAGCGCGCCCGATCGGACAAGGCTGGTCATCGACAATTCTCCCGGCCATGCTCGCCCGCATGGCCACGTTCAGATCGCGTGGCGGCGGATGAGAGAGCTGGGCGTTGCCGAGTGCATGGATGGCACGGGCGCCGCCCGATGCCCTCCGCACCGCGGGTTTACGCCAGGCCGGTCTCCGGACTCGTGAGTGGGGCTATCCCGACCAAGCCGCCTTCCCGTGCCCATGCACAGTGGCCTGATGACTTGGCTTCTCTCACTTACCGTTGCGGGGGCAGTACCGGAATGGCCTTTCGGCTTCACCGGTTTCCCGTTTCACTCGGCGACGTCGTCGTCGTTCGAGCACCTGAGCGCCGGCGTAGTGTGCCGATCGAACGTCCCTCAGTCAATGCGGCGAGCCGCTGCCCCGTTCAACTCTTCAAATGCTTGGCATGGTGCCGCAGGTGATCGGCCATGAACGTTTGAATGAAGTAGTAGCCGTGATCGTAGCCCTGCTGCATGCGAAGCGTGAACCGCTGGCCCGACTTGGATGCGGCCGCCGAAAATTGCTCGGGCAACAACTGTTGGTCCGCCAGAAATTGGTCGGCGGTGCCTTGATCGATCAGTATATGAGCGGGAAACGGCTTCCGTGCCACGAGTTCGCTCGCGTCGTGTTCGCGCCATTTTTCCCGGTCGGGTCCGAGGTAGTTGCCGAAGGCCTTCTCTCCCCACGGGCATTGCGTCGGCGCGCAGATCGGGGCAAAGGCAGATAGCGACCGGTACTGCGTGGGGTTGCGCAGCGCGATGGTCAAGGCACCGTGGCCGCCCATCGAATGGCCGAAGATGCCGGACGCACCCGGCAGCGCCGGAAGGTTCGCCGCAACGAGCTCCGGCAATTCGTGAACCAGGTAGCTGTACATGCGGTAATTGGCGGACCACGGTGCTTGACTCGCGTCGACGTAGAATCCGGCGCCTTGCCCAAAATCCCAGCTGTCCGCGTCGCCCGGAATGCGCGGCGTGCGCGGGCTGGTATCCGGGGCCACCAGCATCAATCCTAACTCCGCGGCGACAGCTTGCGCGTGAGCCTTGGTGGGAAAGGTCTCCTCGGTGCAGGTCAATCCCGCCAAGTAATACAGCACCGGAACCTTACCCGCCTTCGCCTGCGGCGGCTGATACACAGAGAACTTCATGGGTCCCGCGGTCTCGCGCGAATCGTGCTTGTAGAATTGCTGTATTCCGCCGAAGCAGGCGTGTTGGGAGACCAGGTTGATCGTGCTCATGGGTACACCGGGCGGCAAAGAGGTTTAAAGGATATCCTTAGGCGTCGATGGACAGACGGTACTGTCCCGGAGAGGTACCCTAAAGCAACCGGAGCCGACTTGGAAGCCGCGTCATGAATATTGAGTACGCCATATGAACATCGAGCTTTCCGCCGCCGATGCGCGCGTGATCGGCTGTCTGATCGAAAAGGAAATCACCACCCCCGATCAGTATCCGTTATCGCTCAATGCGCTCACCAACGCTTGCAATCAGAAGACCAATCGCGAACCCGTGCTCGAACTCACCGAAGCCACGGTGCAGCAGACGGTCGACTCGCTCATGCGGAAACATCTGGTCAGCGATCGGTCGGCGGGCTACGGCGGCCGCGTCACCAAATACAAGCATCGGTTCTGCAACACGGAATTCGGTTCGCTCAAATTTTCGAAACAAGAGCTCGGTATCATCTGCGTGCTGCTGCTGCGCGGGCCTCAGACCCCGGGGGAACTGCGCTCCAGAACCAACCGATTATGCGAATTTGCCGATGCCGGCGAGGTCGAGGCCGCGCTCAAAGGCCTGATGGAGCGCGAGGACGGCCCGTTCATAGCACGCCTGCCGAGAGCCGCCGGAGCGCGCGAATCGCGCTACGCCCATCTGTTCTCCGGAATCATCGAGTCGGTACCGGAAAGTGCGGATCCGGTGGACTCGAGCGCCGCGGGAGCCACCCCTTCCTTGAGTCAGCGTCTCGCGCTCCTCGAAGACAGGGTCGCGGAAATGCGCTTGGAACTCGATGCGCTGAAGAGCGTGGCCGCGACGCAACTTCCACCCGCGATCGGTCGGGAATAGCCGGCGCAGCCGCGACGCCGCTCGCGAACGCCGCTGCAGAGGACGCCGCTGCAGAGGACGCCTGTGCGAGCCTGCGGCCCGGCGATCAATGCGGCAAGGCCGCCGTCTGCTTGGCGATGCCGTCCTGTTCCTGCAGCCATTTATCGAACGCATCGATGTCCGATGCGCGCATGCCGTTGGGATTGGTTCGATGCAGGGCCAACCACCGCTGCATCGCCGGCATCAACTGGTCGGCCAAGGGACGCGCGTGGTTGAACAGATCCATGTACGCGCTCTCGGCGCCGTCCAATCGATCGATGGCGAGACACGCTTCGGCGCGATGTTCGATGGCCTCGGACAAGTCGGGCTTCAACGCGAGCGCGTGATTGTAATCGTCGACCGACTCGCCGTAGGCCCCCAAACGCAAATGGACGTAGCCGACTTGGTTCCAGGCCTCATACATGTCGCCCTTGTTGCGCAACGCCTCGGTGAATTGGTCCAAGGCGCGCCCATAGGCGTCATTCATTTTTTCCAGTGCTGAGTTTTTCTTGTCCTCGTTCGGCGCCTTCGCCGCAGCGGCCTCCTGATCTCTCGCCTTGGCCAACGACTTCATGCCGGCCGTATAGGCTTTTCTCGCCGCGGCATCGGGCTTGTCGACGGCCGGCGTGGGCTGGATCTCCTCGGCCGGCTGATTCATGCTCGAAGGTCGGCCCATGCCCCCTTGGCCCCCGGGCATCGTTTGCGCCAGCGCGGCGTTCGACGCCATCGCAGCCATGGCGATCGCCGCCGCCGCTATGTGCAATACTGATTTCATGATGCGTAATCTTATGTTCTTACTGCCTTCAGCGCTGGCTTTTTTGACCGGCGGCGCCATCGCTGCCGCCCCTCCGAGCATGGCGCAGGTCTTGGAGGCCTCGCGACCATCGGATTGGCGGCCGTTGGACCCGAACCATACCCTCTACGTCGAATTGCCCGCCGGCCGCGTCGTCATCGAACTGGCCCCCGGCTTCGCCCCGCTTCATGTGCGGAACATCGAAGCGCTGGCACGCGCACGGTATTTCGATGGCTTGGCGGTGCTGCGGGTTCAGGACAATTACGTTGCCCAGTGGGGAGACCCCGATAATCGCCATCCGATCCCGTCCGGGGTCGGAAAAGTCGCGCCGGAATTCGATTCACGGTTGCTGCCCCACTCGGCTTTCACCCGGCTGGCCGACGGCGACGTGTACGCATCTGAAGTCGGGTTTTCCGATGGCTTTCCGGTCGCACGCTCCGCAAAGCTTCATCTGCAATGGCTCGCACACTGCTATGGCATGGTCGGCGTCGGCCGCGATCTCGATGTGGAAAGCGGCAGCGGTGCCGAAATGTACGTAGTCATCGGTCATTCGCCCCGCCACCTGGATCGCAACGTGGCTTTGGTCGGGCGCGTGGTCAAGGGTATGGAGCTGCTCAGCAGCCTACCGCGCGGCAGCGCCGAAATGGGCTTCTATGCAAAGAACGAAGTACCCGTACAGATCAAATCCATCCGCATCGCGGCCGACGTTCCGCCTGCCGAACGAACCAATCTCGAAGTCATACGCACGGGCACGCCGACGTTCGCCGCGCTGGTCGAATCGCGCCGCAATCGGCCGGAGGAATTCTTCAAGGTTCAGGCGGGGCGCATCGAGATGTGCAACGTGCCCATCGCAGTTCGCGAACGGAAATAACCGCGTTCCTATTCCCCCTGCCGTGAGGCTTCCTCCATGCCGATGCGCAGGGTGGCGGTCGCGATACGCACTTCGATCAGAAAGGCGAGCAATGCCGCTGCCAACGTCGACATCGACGTGATGAACATACAGGCGATGAACACCGACAAGTCCCAGCGCAGGAATGCATTCACGAACAGCATGACCACCACCAGGGCAATGAACAGGGCGGACAACGTGATGAGCGTGATCGCCGCGTTGATCCAGCGGGAGCGGCGCGCCAAGATCTTCAGCTGAGCGTGCAGGTCGCGGCCGTTGGGCACGCTGTCCGGGCGCAGCAACCGATCTTCCATGGAGCGAGCCCGGTCGACGATGCGGGCCAGACGGCTGGTGAGCACATTGAGCGTCACGCCGATCGCCGAAATGAGGAATATGGGTGTCAGCGCGATCTGGATCAGATGCGCAATGTCGACGGATGGGGCGGTAAAGGGCGCGGCGCTGATGGGATTACCACTTCACCCAGCCTGCATACCAGGTACCGAGTATCACGAATCCAAACGCAATCCGATACCACGCGAATACTTTGAAGTTGTGGCCGCTCACGTAGCGAATCAACGCGCGCACCGCAAACGCCGCGCTCACGAAGGATGCTGCGGAGCCGACGCCTATCACGGCCAAATCATCGAGGTTGAGCGAATGCCGTGCCTTGAACAACTCGAACGCAGTGGCGGCAAACATGGTTGGGATGGCCAAGAAGAACGAAAACTCCGTGGCTGCCTTGCGTGACAAACCGCGCAGCAAGCCTCCCATGATGGTCGCTCCGGAGCGCGATGTGCCGGGTATCAGCGCCAGGGCTTGCGCAAAGCCGATCCAAATCGCATCGGGCGGCTTGACCTCGTCGAGCGTGGCGACCCGCTCGCTGCGCTTTCGGCTCTCGATCCAGAGGATCAATACGCCGCCGACGATGAAGGCCATTGCCACCGGAACCGCCGCGAACAAATGGCGCTTGATGGCTCCGGACATGACCACACCGATGAGCGCCGCCGGCAGAAACGCGAGGGCGATGTTAACCGCAAAGCGTTGCGATGTCGGATCGCTGGGGAGCGTCGCGAGCACATGCCAAAGGCGGCGCCGGTATTCCCAGCAGACCGCCAAGATTGCGGCGAGCTGGATCACTATCTCGAACAGCTTGCCCTTCTCGTCGTTCCAGTCGAGCAGACTGCCCACGACGATCAAGTGCCCGGTGCTGGATACCGGCAGGAATTCCGTCAGACCTTCGACGATGCCGAGGATCAACGCTTTCAGGGCTACTATAGGATCCATCTAACCGCCAAGACGTCAGAACCGCCAATCCCGGAAATAGAAACGCCCCGGCCGCCGCGAAGCCGCCGAGGCGCACAACCGAATCAATATTACTTGGTTGTCGTAGGCGCGGCAGTTTTCTTCTTCTTGCCGTGCTTTTTCTTGGCGGGCTTCGACGTATCCGCCGTCTTCATGGCAGCGGCGGGGGAATCAGCCGCCATCGGCGCCGCGGTCTTCGGCATATCGGCAGCCATTGCGCCGGCGGCGAGGCCCAGCGTCATCAAGGCAGAGACAATCAGGGTTCCAGACTTATTCATAGCGACTCCAGCGGGTGGGTATTTACATGCGGATGGAAGAATACGCCGGATCGGGAAATTTCAGCCGAGATGAAGATCATTTCACAAAGCAGGCGCCCGCTCGCACGCCACGCAAAATGCTCAGGACTCCTAGCCCGGCGTGCGCTCGCTTCTGCTGCGTTCGAGCGATTCGCGCCGTCCCTTGGCGCGGACATGCCAAATCAAATACGCGACGATCGCGGCATTGGCGATGACGACGGCGGCCTTACCGAGATTGGGTCGGTGAATGAATTCCCATCCCTCGAGCGGAATCAGCGACGCCGTGACGATGACGGTCAACCATTCCGCCCACCGCTTCTGCATCCAGAGGCCGATCCCCTCGACGGCGAACACCGCCGCGTACGTGAACGTCACGAATCGCAGCGCGTGGATTTTCGACTCGCTCAAACCGCTCATCCACTGCAATACCTCGGTCACCACGTCGTGCTCGAGCCCCGACGGACGCGCCTCCACCCATGTCACGAGTTTGGCGGACAGGGATCCATCGTGCAGCCGCAATTCCCCGTACGCCGCGAGCAACAACAGCAGTACTTTCAAAAGCTTGTAAACCGCGATGGTACGCAGCATCCCAAAGCGCGGCGCAGGCGCTTGGCCGTCGGCGGTGCTCATGGGCTCCTAAGCCTGACCCGCGGGCGGTTGAAACTCGAGAGTGGCGTCGAGCAGCGCTGGAATGTCGAACACCGCCCGCTCGTTGTCGATGACCAAGGGCGCAATTCCGGCGGCTGCCACGAGGGCGGCTGGAACTTGGATTCGGTCCCGTTCGCGAGTCACCGTCCAGGTCTCGAGGCGTTTGTCTTGAAAGGCGAGATTGAGCGCACCCCACCGCAACAGCGCCGCTCTCGCCAGCGGCGTATCGCCGCCCCACTGCCGCCGCGCCAGTGTCATGGCTGAACTGGCGGCGATTTCCCCATGCGGCAGCGTCATGAGGTCCTGAATGTATTTCACCATCTCGTCCGGCGGGACGTGCAGATTCAGGTACGCGGAGGCCGAGTCGCTCATGGCGGCTATTTTAAGTCGGATTCTCTAGACTGAACATGGCATTCTCGTCGTCGTAGGCAAACGCCTCCGCGTACCGGGCCCAGCGGACTACGGCCCGCAACGTCTGGTCGGCCGCCTCTTCGCTCATGAAATCCTCGAGTTCGTCGATGAAACGGCTCTTACGCGCCGAATGTGAAGCCCGTTCATCCAATACCCTACGGATATGAGCGGCCAAGGGCACGTAGGTCAACAGATGACGCAAAAATATGCGTTTGCGCTCATCGACAGCGGCGTGCGCAAATGCCAATCCGTCTTCGGTCAGCTTGATGTCGCCGCCCTCGACTTCGGCAAAGCGCAGCAGTTGGAGCGTTTCGGCGACCGGAAACAACTCGTCGATCTCCATCTGCAGGTCGGAGGCGATTTTCGGTAAATCCGCCGTCCCGGTGAATGGGGGAGCGGCCACCGCCTCCATCAAGCCAGAGAGCAAGTTGGTGGATACCTGCGGCAAAACACTGCCAATGCCCAAGCCGGGGAATCGCTCCTGCCGCCCGGCGACGGCACCCTTGGGCCGAGCCGTCATCTCCACATAGATGCTTTCCACCAATTCGCGAAAGCTCGGGTCGAGCCGGTTGCGCGGCTGCGGCAAAGACACCTTGATTTCGCTCAAGATTCTTCCCGGATTGCTGCCGAAGACCAAAATCCGATCGCACATCAGAACTGCTTCTTCGATGTTGTGCGTGACCAGAATGACGCCCTTGATGGGCATGCGGCCCTCAGCCCACAAGTCCAGGAAGTCGGTGCGCAGGGTCTCTGCGGTCAAAACGTCGAGCGCCGAAAACGGCTCATCCATGAGGAGGATATTCGGATGTACCACCAAGGCGCGCGCGAAGCCGACGCGTTGCCGCATACCCCCCGACAGCTCGCGCGGGTAAGCCGACTCGAAGCCATCGAGGCCGATGAGGTCGATGGCGGCGAGCGAGCGCTTGCGAATTTCCGCCCGCGGCATGCGCTGCGCCTCCAGCCCCAAGGCGACGTTCTCGAACACCGTGAGCCACGGAAACAATGCAAAGCTCTGGAATACCATGGCGATGCCGGGCGCAGGCCCGACGACGGGCTGGCCGAGGTAGGTCACTTTGCCGGACGTGGGCTCGGATAAACCCGCGATCAAGCGCAATAAGGTGGACTTTCCCGAGCCGGAACGCCCGAGCAGCCCCACGATCTGCCCTTCGCGCAACTCCAGGTTCATGCCCTCGAGCACCAGCAGTTCGGCACCATCCGGCTTGGGAAAGGCCTTCCGTATGTCGGTGCACTGAAGTATGGGGGAGTCATTCATCGTGGAATCCCGTCAGGTGAGTCGGTATTTGCGCTCGGCGTAGTAGTACAGGGGCCGCCAAAACAGCCGATTGATCGCGACGACGAACAAACACATGGTGGCGGTGCCCAGCACGATACGGTGAAAATCGCCCGCGGTCGTGGCTTCCGCAATGTATGCGCCGAGTCCGCGTGCCTGCACTTGCGTGTCGCCCCATGAAGCCAGCTCCGCCACGATGGCGGCATTCCATGACCCGCCGGAGGCCGTAATCGCGCCCGTGACATAAAACGGCAACACCGCCGGCAGGGCGACTTTGCGCCACCACAACCAGCCGGTAATCCGGAAATTGGCGGCGACATAGCGCATCTCGGCAGGAATCGCCGAGGCGCCGGCGATCACGTTGAACAATATGTACCACTGCGTGCCCAATATCATCAGCGGACTCAGATAGATGTCCGCATTGAGTTTCCAGGCCACGATTCCGTAGACGGCTATCGGGAACAGCAAATTAGCGGGAAACGCCGCCATGAACTGGGCAACGGGCTGCACCATCTGCGCCGCCCGCGGCCGCATACCCACCCACACGCCGATGGGCACCCAGATGAGGCTTGCGATTGCGATCAGGATCGCGACGCGGAGCATGGTGAGCGCCCCCAGGGCGCACACTTGCAGCGCCTCGTGCCACGGCGTGTTGGCGATCAGCACCGCGACGATGTGCCACAGGCCGGCCACGACGGCGGCGATGATGAGCGACACCCAGAGCAGATCCAGACTCCGGGTCGGCCGAACCTCGGCTTCGACCTGGGGCCCGTCGGTACGCCTCACGGCTCGACTGGTCCACAAGACCGCGGCGTGGAAGGCAACCGTCGCCGCCTGGACCAGACGCGAGCGGCGCATCATGGTGAGCGCCCACGAGTCCGGGACCCGCACGCCCGGTTCCTGTTCCACGCGGAAGCGGTCCACCCAGGCCACCAAGGGACGGAACATCAATTGGTCGTACAAAAGAATGACGATCAACATGGTGAAAATCGCCCAGAAGATTGCGTGGAGATTTTTTTGCGCGATGGCCAGGGCGATGTAAGAACCGATGCCCGGCAAGGCCACGGTGGTATGCCCGACACTGATCGATTCCGAAGCCACGACGAAGAACCAACCGCCCGACATGGACATCATCATGTTCCAGATGAGCGCCGGCATACCGAAGGGCACCTCCAACTGCCAGAAGCGCATCCAGGGCGACAGCCGAAAGGATTCGGCGGCTTCCGTGAGTTCGGACGGCACCGTGCGCAACGACTGATAGAAACTGAACGCCATATTCCAGGCCTGACTGGTGAATATCGCAAATATGGCTGCGAATTCCGCCCCGAGGACCCGGCCGGGCGCCAGCGACAAGAAAAACACCACCGTAATGGAAATGAAACTTAAAATGGGCACCGACTGTAAGATATCGAGTATGGGCACCAGTATCTTGCCGGCGCGCTCGCTTTTCGCCGCCCACGTCGCGTAGGTCAGCGTAAAGAGCAGCGAGAGGGCGAGACCGGCCAGCATGCGAAACGTGGTACGCGCTGCATATTCGGGCAAGCGTCTCGGATCGAGCGACAATGGTGTCAACTCGAGTTGCGACAGCGGAGCGAACAGCCCTCGTGAGGTTTCGCCTAAAAACACGATGAGGCCAAGAACGACGATGAAGGCGAGTACGTCCCAACGAGTCGCTAGTTGGCGCAAGAACACGTAGGGCTCGAATCGTTTCATCCGCGCATTCTGGCAGGACAGACGACGAACTTACTAGTAGGGTGCGTTCCTCGGCGCAACGACAATCGCGGAGCACGACATGGAAAACAGCCTCGGCACTCGTTCAAGCGCCGCAAGCCACGCCGAAGCGACCCGCTTCAGGGTGCTCGGAGCGATCAGCTTTTCACACTTTCTCAACGACATGATTCAGTCGTTGATCATTTCCATCTACCCGCTGCTCAAGGGCGAGTTCGGCTTGAGTTTCATGCAGATCGGGGCGATCACGCTCACGTATCAGGTCTGCGCTTCGGTATTGCAGCCGGTGATCGGCGTCTACACCGACAAGCACCCGAAACCTCACTCGTTGAGCATCGGCATGGGTTGCACGCTCATCGGACTCGTCACGTTGGCATTGGCGCCGAGCTACGCAGGCGTGCTGGCCGCCGCCGCGCTGGTCGGTGCGGGCTCCGCGATATTTCACCCCGAATCCTCGCGGATCGCCCGTTTGGCGTCGGGGGGCCGCCACGGGCTCGCCCAATCTATTTTCCAGGTGGGCGGCAACGCCGGCAGCGCCACCGGCCCGCTGCTCGCTGCTTGGATCATCATCCCTCATGGACAGAGCAGTGTCGGCTGGTTCGCGCTCGCCGCCATGCTCGCCATTGCCGTGCTGTGGAATGTGGGCACTTGGTACCGTCAGCATCTGGAGCGGGAGAGCGCGGTTCGAGCGAAAACGCGGACCGCGCCCACGAGCCCCGTGTCCGCGCGCCGGGTCGCCTGGTCGGTGGGAATCCTGCTCATCCTGATCTTTTCGAAGTATTTCTATCTCGCCAGCATCACGAATTATTACAGTTTCTATCTCATCGAGAAATTTCATCTGTCCATACAATCGGCGCAGCTGTATTTGTTCTCGTTTCTGCTCGCGGTCGCTCTCGGCACGCTCTTCGGCGGACCGATCGGCGATCGCGTGGGCCGTAAACGGGTCATCTGGTTTTCGATTCTCGGCGTCGCTCCGTTCACCTTGTTGCTGCCGTACGTCGACCTGATGTGGACCGGCATCCTGAGCTTCATCATCGGATTGATATTGGCCTCCGCTTTCTCCGCCATCCTGGTGTTCGCGCAGGAACTCATGCCCGGCAAGATCGGAGCCGTGTCCGGATTGTTTTTTGGTTTCGCGTTCGGCATGGGTGGCATCGGTGCAGCCGTGTTGGGTGGACTCGCAGACAGGCTGGGCGTCGAATTCGTCTATCGGATATGCGCTTTTCTGCCGCTGCTCGGCACGGTCGCCGCATTCCTGCCGAACATCCGGCGCAATTCGTTGTCGGTGGACCCCGTGGCGTCGCCCCGTGCCCGCGAGGCGCACCCGGACGTCCGGCCTTGACGCAGCAACTGTTCTTGGACGTGCGCCCGCTGCACGGCGGACTCGATGCCTGGGTGGCGGCAGGATATGCTGTGGCAGAAGTCGTTCAGCCCGGCAACGAGCCGAGGGAGATAAAATCATGAAGGGCTGCTCATTCGATCGTCTTTTGGGGTTATCGGCCGCGCCTGCGCGACAACGTAGTGAAGCGCGGAGTTGGCGTTGACTGAACCGGCGCCGCACCACGTGGTCATCGCCGGCGCCGGCTTCGGCGGGTTGGCCGTCTGTCATGGGCTCGCCGGCGCTGCGGCCCGTCACGGCGTGCGCATCACCATCGTCGATCAGCGCAACCACCACTTATTTCAGCCGCTGCTCTATCAGGTCGGCACCGCGGTGCTCGCAACCTCGGAAATCGCCTGGCCGATTCGGCACCTCGTACGCAAGCGCAAGGAAGTTACCACGTTGCTGGCGGTAGTCGGCGGCGTCGATACCGCCAATCGCCGCGTGCTGCTCGAAGACGGCGCCGTGGTCGGCTTCGACACGCTGGTTCTCGCCACCGGGGCGCGCCACGCGTATTTCGGTCATGACGAGTGGGAACCGTATGCGCCCGGGCTCAAGACGCTCGAAGATGCAACATCGATTCGGCGTCGAATTCTGCTGTCGTTGGAGCGCGCCGAACGCGAAACCGATGCGACACGCCGTGCCGCGCTTCTTACCTTCGTCATCGTCGGCGGCGGCCCGACGGGCGTCGAATTGGCGGGCGCGATCGCCGAGCTCGCGCATCAAAACTTGCGCGAGGATTTCCGGCGTATCGATACGCGCCGAGCGCGGGTGCTCTTGATCGAGGCAGGCCCGCGCTTGCTGCCGAGCTTCACGCCGGATCTGTCCGCCTACGCCCACGTGGCGCTGGAGCGCCTGGGCGTGGAAATCCAGTTGGGATCGGCGGTGAGCGAGTGCAACGATCGGGGCGTCGTATATGGCGGTCACGCGGTGGCCGCCGACGTCATTCTTTGGGCCGCCGGGGTTCGCGCATCTCCGGCCGCCGCGTGGCTCGACTTGCCCGCGGACGGGGCCGGCCGCGTGAAAGTCGAACCGGACCTGAGTGTACCCGGGCATCCGGAGATCTTCGTGATCGGCGACACGGCGACCATCAACGCCTGGAACGGCAAACCCGTGCCCGGCATCGCGCCGGCCGCCAAACAGCAAGGCCTGCACGTCGCCGCCACCATCAAGCGGCGCTTGTCGGGCGACACCCGACCGCGCGCGTTTCGCTATGCGCATTCCGGGAATCTTGCGACCATCGGCAAACGATCGGCTGTCATCGATTTCGGGTGGATAAAGATCCGCGGCCGGCTTGCATGGTGGATCTGGGGCCTCGCGCATATTTATTTTTTGATCGGTCTACGGAATCGCCTGGCCGTTGCCTTGAGCTGGCTGTGGATTTACGTCACCGGCAACCGCAGCGCATGCCTCATCACCCAGGTCGACCACCGTACCGAGCCGCGGTGAGCACCGAGCGCGGGGGTGAGCACCGGGCCGCGGCAAGCTAAGAGAAAGCCTGAATGCCCGTTTGCGCCCGCCCCAGTATGAGCGCATGAATGTCGTGAGTACCTTCGTAGGTGTTCACCACCTCGAGATTCACGAGATGCCGGATCACTCCGTATTCGTCCGAGACGCCGTTCCCGCCCAGCATATCCCGCGCCATCCGGGCCACATCGAGTGCCTTGCCGCATGAATTGCGCTTGAGCATGGAGGTGATTTCGACCGCGGCGCTGCCCTCATCCTTCATGCGTCCAAGCCGTAGGCAGGCCTGCAACGCCAGCGTAATCTCGGTCTGCATGTCGACGAGTTTCTTTTGAATGAGCTGATTGGCGGCGAGCGGACGTCCGAATTGCTTGCGATCGAGAACATATTGCCGCGCGGTGTGCCAGCAGCTTTCCGCGGCACCCAGCGCACCCCAAGAAATGCCGTACCGCGCCGAGTCCAAGCACGTGAAGGGCCCCTTCAACCCGGTCACGCCCGGGAGCAGATTTTCTTCCGGTACGAACACCTGGTCCATCACGATCTGGCCGG
>JALYHU010000273.1 GCA_030776345.1 Pseudomonadota bacterium
CGATCTCGCGGCGAGCTTCCCGCCGTACGATATGTACCCGAGCCGCACCGAGTGGGTACCGCCTTCCGGTGTGTTGTCCTCGGCGCGCGGCGCGAGCCGGGACAAGGGGGCACGCATTGCGCAGGAAGTGATTGCGCGAGTCGCTGCGGTGGTGCGTGCGGAATTTGCTTTGGGCTCACCTTCCTGCGTGCCGGCGCCACCCAAGATCTCCGCGGCCGGGGCATAACTATAACGTGCGGATCGAGAGGGAGATTTTTTCTTCCTGCCGAAAGGCGCCCGCAGTTGTCACGAGGGATGGACCGTTGCCGAACGCATCGCCACACATTGGAGTGAGCACCCATGCATCCACAGAACATCCGTGTTGTCAATCGCTGGCTCGCTGCAGCGATCCTCTCGATGACGATATTGACCACGTACGGCGCGACCGACTCCCAGGTCGGCGGCACCGAGTATCGATGGGACCTCAGCGAACTCTATCCCACGCCGCAGGCCTGGGCGCTAGAACACGATAAGATATTGGCGCAGGCCGATGCGCTCGACAAATACCGAGATACGCTCGGCAACAGCGCAACGGACATGCTCGCGGTCCTGCGCGCGATCAGTGCAACAAAGAAGGAATCAGCGCGCCTCAGCGCCTATGCCTCGCTGATGGCCGATGAGAATGTATCGATCGGCGCCAACCAGGAACGAGTGCAAGCCGCTCAAGCGCTCGCCACTGCGATCGGCGAAAAGACCGCCTGGCTGAGGCCCGAAATTCTTAAGCTCGGCCGCGACAAGATTCATGCCTTCGAGCGACAATCGCCGGAAGTCGGGCACCGCTTCGGATTCTTTCTCGAAGATTCGCTGCGTTACGCACCACATACCCTGAATACGGCAGCGGAGGGGGTGATGGCCGCAGCGGCCAATGTGCTGAACCAGCCCGATGTAATCTACGGTCAACTGTCCAACGGCGAGCTGCCATTTCCGACGGTCACGCTATCGGACGGAAGTGTGGTGAGGCTCGATGCCGCGGCCTACGTCAAATACCGCCAGGCGGCCGACCGTGCCGACCGCAAGAAGGTCTTCGACGCATTTTGGGCCGTTCAGGGGGCCTACCAGGGCACGTTTGGCGCCACGCTGACGATGCAGGTGATGGGCGAAGAATTCGACGCCAAGGTGCGCCATTTCCCAAGCGCGCTAGCCGATGCAACCTTTGCCGACGACATGTCGGAGTCGGTCTATCGCATGCTGGTCTCCGAGGCGAACAGGAACCTGCCAGTGCTGCATCGCTATCTGAAGCTGTACAAGAACGCGCTCGGCATCACTGATGAGCTACGCTACTACGATCTCTATGCACCGATCAGTGATTTGAAATCAGCGCCCCACTTTACAGTCGATCAATCGAAGTCGATCGCACTCGATGTGACCCGAGTCTACGGCCCCGAGTATGCGGCGTTGCTGAAACAGGGGTTCGCTGGGCGATGGATGGACGTGTATCCACAGCCAGGCAAGGCCAGCGGTGCTTACATGAACGCGGGCGCTTACGATGTGCATCCCTATCTGCTGTTCAACAACCACGACGATTTCGAATCGCTATCGACCTTCGTGCATGAATGGGGGCACGCCGTCCACTCACTGCTGGCAAACAAGGCGCAGCCCTTCGAGTACGCAAGTTATTCTCCCTTCATCGCCGAAACCGCATCGATCACCAACGAAATGCTTCTCAGCGACTACATGGTGGCGCACGCAAAGACCGAGTCTGAAAAGCTTTTTTATCTGGGCAAGGCACTGGAGTTGATCCGCGTCGATTTCTTTCGCCAGACCTTATTCGCGGAATTCCAGCTGGCCATTCACGACGCGATGGAAAAAGGTAGCTCGGTATCGGGCGAACGTATGACGGACATGTACTGTGGTCTACTCAAGAAGTATTACGGCGACTCGCAAGGCGTGCTGAAGGTGGACCGCGCCTACTGCGCGGAATGGACATACATTTCGCTTTTCTACCTCGGCTTCTATGTCTACCAAAATGCGACTTCGATGGCCGGCGCCGCCGCGTTCGCCGATGCGCTGCAAAAGGAGGGCGCGCCCGCACAAGCGCGCTTCATCGCAATGCTGAAGGGCGGCAGTTCAGACTACCCCTACACGCTGTACAAAAAGGCCGGTCTCGACATGGCGACGCCCTCGCCCTACGAGGCACTGGCTGCACGCATGACCCGCATCATGGACCAGATCGAAGCGATCAAAGCAAAGAAGTAGGGGATCGGCCTTGAGAGGGGCCTATGGCACGAGTCAGCCGTTCTGTGGCTTCCTCGATAACGCCCCGCGTCACGTCAGTCCGTCGAAGGGCGCTCGCCAGGCATCGATCTCGCAAAGCTGGGCATGCCACCGTTGCACGTTCGGAAACTCTGCGAGCGGAAGCCCGGCGCCGGACGCGAACGGCAGCGGCGTTGCGACCCGAAAATCGGCGTAGGAGATGGCCTCGCCGA
>JALYHU010000274.1 GCA_030776345.1 Pseudomonadota bacterium
CCCGCACGCGGTGTCGGGCGGCGGCGGCACGTCGAACGGTGCCGGTACCGGCGGCGAGGGAGCATCCGCGGCAAATCCCGCACGGCGCCGAAGGCGGCGCAATCGCGGCGGCGGCGGCCCGGCTGGCGGTGCTCCCGGCTAGAACAGATCCGCGACCCGATCCACTGCGATGTAAGGCCCGGTATCTTGGGCGGGGCGCCCCGAATCGGGATGCCGCACGGCACACAGCCAGCCGATGCCGAAGTCGTGGGCGGCATCGAGAACCGGAAGGCTGTCGTCGACGAACAAGGTGCGTTCCGCGACGAACGGCTCCATGGCCTGCAGACGCGGCCAAAAGGTGGAATCTTCCTTCGGCGCCTGGAACGCATGCGTCGAATAACAGGCGTCGAAATGCGCTGCGAGCCCAACCTGCGCGTTCTTGATGGCCAACGTGGTCGGATGCGCATTGGTGACCAGCACACGCCGTTTGCCGCTCGCCTTGAGCCTCAGCAAAAAGTCCTCGGCACCCGGGAGGTAACCGACCTGCGCGAGCGACGCGCGCTTGATATCTGCGATATCGAGGCCCAGTTCCCGGGTCCAGTAGTCGATGCAATACCATTGGATGGTGCCGCGCGCCGCGCGGAATTTCGGCCGTATGACATCCGACGCTTCGCGCGCGGTCAGGCCCTTGGCAGCGGCGTAGCGGACCGGTATGAGTTCCTGCCAGAACCAATTATCGAATCGCAGATCCAGCAGGGTGCCGTCCATGTCGAGCAGCACGGTGTCGATCTTGGACCAGTCAATCGCGGTTGTTTCCATTTTGCGTATCATACCGACGAATGAGCAACCCCACGCGCAACCTTCCCGACCTTGCGGAAGCCTTGATGCCCACGGTCGCGCGCGCCGGCGCGGCCATCATGAAGGTCTACGATGGCGCCTTCGGCGTGCAACACAAGGACGACGACTCGCCGCTGACCCTGGCCGATTTGGAGTCGCAGCGGGTCATCCTGGAGGGCCTGGCGCGGCTCACGCCGGATATTCCGGTTCTGTCGGAAGAGTCGGCGCAAGCACCCTGGGCCGAGCGCCGCGGTTGGACGGAATTGTGGGTTGTTGATCCCCTCGACGGGACGCGCGAATTCGTCAAGCGCAACGGCGAATTCACGATCAATATCGCATTGGTCGTGGATCACGAGCCGGTGCTTGGAATCGTGGCCGCCCCCGCCCAAGGGCTCCTGTATTGGGGAGCCGCCGGCACCGGCGCTTTCAGCCGACATCCCGGGACGGCGCAATCCAGCATCCGCGTATCAGCGCCGCAGACCCCGGTTCGCATCGTCGGCAGCCGTTCCCACGCCAGCACGCAAACCGCCGCCTATCTCGCGCGGCTGGGGCCGCACGTCATGTCGGGTATCGGCAGTTCGCTCAAATTCTGCCTCATAGCAGCCGGTAAGGCCGACCTCTATCCGCGCTTCGGACCCACGTCAGAATGGGACACCGCCGCCGGCCAAGCGCTGCTGGAAGCCGCCGGCGGCCATGTGACCCGGCCGGATGGCCATCGGCTGCGCTACAACTGCCGCGAAAGCGTGATCAACGGAGACTTTCTAGCCTTCGGTCACCCCAGCGTGCTCGCCCCACCGGCGGCATAGGGCCGCGGCTTCAGGCGTGGCCCACCGCTTCGCACAATTCCAAGGTGGCATCGAGCAAGGTCGGTATGTCGAACACCACTTCGTGCTCGTCCTCGCCCAGCTTCAGGCGCGCCACGCCGGCGGCAGCTATCAGCGCAGCCGGCACATGCAGCAGGTCCCGTCTCTGCGGCGTAGTCCACGTGCTGACCCGGGAATCGCTGAAGGCTCGGTTGAGTGCGCTCCAGCGCAGCTGCGCGGCCCTGGCAAGGGCAGTATCGCCGCCCCACTGGGCCTGCGCCAGCGCCTGCGACGGAGCCGACGCGGTACGGCCGCGCGGCGCCCGCATCAAGTCATGCACGTACTGCACCATGTCGTTGGGATCCACACGGACGGTCAAATACGGCTGCAAGTCATTCCTCATCACGGCCTTGCCTCGAAGCGTTGTTTCTCAGCTCGTTGTATGGGGTGCGTTCGGCGGAATTCCAAGGGCCCGCAGCCAGACCGGAGCCCAGGTGCGGTAAGCTTTGCCCATGAGCGACGACCTTCTGTTCCTGATCGTGGCCAGCGCCCTGCTGGCCGCCGCCTACAAAGTCTGGCAGGTCTCGCTCGATGCCCGCGAAGCGGCGAACCGAATCGCACGGGAAACCTGTTCCCGGGCCGTAGTGCAACTCCTGGACGACACGGTGGCATTCGCCGGCCTGCGCTTGACTCGCGATTCGCGCGGTCGACGCCGGGTTTTGCGCACTTATACGTTCGATTATACCAACGACGGCTTTGAACGCGCGCAGGGCTTCATCGTGCTGGCCGGAGGGCGGCTGGAAGCGGTGGGGCTCGCGGGCAGTCCCACGTGACCGCTCAGCCCGCCATCGACCTGCATACGCACTCGAACCGCTCCGACGGCTCCCTCACACCGACCGAACTGGTGCGGCGGGCCGCTGAAGCGGCTTTGAGCGTCCTGGCTCTGACGGATCACGACACCATCGCCGGCCTGGAGGAGGCCCGAGCCCAAGCCGAACTGACCGGAATTCGGCTGGTGGCCGGCGTGGAAATATCGGCCTCGTGGCGCGCGCAGGGCATCCATGTACTGGGACTTTGGATCGACCCTGCTTGCCGCCAGCTGCAGCAGCATCTCGAGTCGCAGGCGCAACGTCGGCGGGCACGAATGCGCAAGATCTGCGGGCGGCTCAGTAGCTTGGGCTTGCCGGGCGATGAGTTGCTGGCCGCGGTCGAATCCTCGCCCGGCGTGCCGACGCGCGCCCATCTGGCCGAGGCGCTGCGCGCCGGCGGGCATGTCGGCCGCACGGATGACGCCTTCCGCAAATATCTGGGGAAGGGCAAGGCGGCGCATCTCGCCGCCGACTGGCCCGCCCTCGCCGAAGTCATCGGCTGGATCCGCGCCGCCGGCGGCGTGGCATCCCTGGCACATCCCGCGCGCTATGCGCTGTCCGCCGGCGCGCGGCGCCAGCTGTTGGCGGAATTCGCGGCCGCGGGGGGCACGGCCCTGGAAGTCGTAACCGGAGGCAATGGCGCGCATCATGTCGAGGCTTCCGCCATGCTCGCTGTGAAGTACGGACTCGCCGGCTCGATCGGATCCGATTTCCATAACCCGCAGCAAGTTTGGAATCCGTTGGGCCGGTTGGCTAAGCTACCGGATTGCGTTGTCCCCGTATGGCGGGCGTTCGGCCTTTAGATGCGAATAAGCAAGATGACAAGAGCAGCTAAGTGAGCGACGAAGAAAGCAACGTCAATACCAACTTGTTCAAGAACATCGAGCGCCTGCGCCAGCTGCGCATTGAGCATCGCGACCTCGACGACGTCATTTCCCGGCTCAGCATGGACTTCAAGGTCGACGAACTGCAGATGAAGCGTTTGAAGAAGCGCAAGCTGATGCTCAAGGATCAAATTGCGCGGCTCGAGAGTCAGTTGATCCCGGATCTGAACGCATGATGGAGCTGTGGCGCCGCATCGAAGCGTTTTTCGAGATCCTGTTCACCCGCAACGTGCTGACCGAAGTTGCAGCGGTGGCGGCATGCCTCTGGGTGGGCTCCTGGGTGGGCACGACCCTGCGCAATCGCTATCAGCGCCGCGGCTTCACGACGCCCACCGCCTTGACCTGGACCTACTTCGCCTCGCAGGGCTCCGTCGTGGTCACGCCGGCGGCGGTGGCGCTGCTGCTGGTGGTACTGGCGCGCGGCATCTTGTCCGCGGCGCATTTCGACGTCACATTGGTGGATGCCGCCATGCGCCTCATCGGCGCCTACGTCATCGTGCGCGTCGGCGTCTTCCTGTTCGCCGCAAGCCTCGGCAACAAGTCGTGGATACAGCATTGGGAAAACCGCATCACGCTGCTGATCTGGCTGGCAATAGCCGCAGAGTATCTCGGCTGGCTCGATCCCATCATCGCCACTCTGGACAGCATCGGTGTCGCTGCCGGCAAGAGCCGCATCACGGTATGGTCGATCCTGAAGTTGTTGTTCACGTTGACGCTGTTCGTGCTGGTCGCCGCCTGGATCAGCCGCTGGGTCGAGCGCCGGCTCAAGCGGCTCGGCAACCTTGCGCCATCCACCCGCATCGGCATCGCGAAGTTCGCGAACGCCTTTCTGATCGCTCTCAGCATACTCATGGGCCTGAATGCGGCGGGCGTCGATCTCACGGCGCTCACCGTACTCACCGGCGCGATCGGCTTGGGACTGGGTTTCGGCCTGCAATCCATTGCCGCCAATTTCGTCAGCGGTTTCGTGCTCCTGATGGATCGTTCCATCAAGCCGGGGGACGTCATCAGCTTGTCCGGTCAATCCGGCACCAGCACGGAGAACTTCGGCTGGGTGCAGGAACTGCGCGGACGGTACGTGGTGGTGCGCGATCGCGACGGCGTCGAGATGCTGGTGCCCAACCAGCAGCTCATATCCAATGCCGTCATCAATTGGAGCTACACCGATCCGCGCATCCGCCTCAAGCTGCCGGTCCGCGTCAGCTATCGCGACGATCCCGAGGTTGCGCTGCAGATTTTGTTGACTGCCTGCGAGGGCCAAAGACGGGTGCTGCGCGATCCCCTGCCGGTGTCGCGACTCATGCACTTCGGCGACAGCGGCATCGAACTCGAATTGCGTTTCTGGATTTCCGACCCGCAGGACGGGGTGAACAATGTGCGCTCCGACGTCAACCGCGCCATTTGGCGGCTGTTCAAGGAACAAAACATCACCATTCCCGTCGCGCAGCACGAGGTTCGGATGCACAATGCGCTGCCGGATGCCGACTGAGTCTGCCCGTTCCGGCCGAACGCACCATGCCGCTCATCGTCACGCCTGCCATTGCCATCCCCGACGAAGAATTCGAGTGGAAATTCATTCGCTCCTCGGGGCCCGGCGGCCAAAACGTCAACAAAGTCGCGAGCGCGGTACAGCTGCGGTTCTTGCTGCCGCTCAACACCAGCCTCCCGGTGGCCGCGAGGAATCGTCTGCGCCGCCTGGCCGGTCAAAAAATCAACGACGACGGCACCATCCTCATCAACGCCCGCAGCGAACGCAGTCAGGAACAAAATCGCCGCGACGCGCTGGAGCGCCTCGCTGAACTCGTTCGCGAGGCGCTGATCGAGCCCAAGATCCGCAAGAAGACGCGGCCCACGCGCGCCTCGAAGGAGCGACGCATCGAGTCGAAGAAACGGCGCGGCACCACCAAGCAAGGTCGCGGCAGCCCCGGATGGGAGTGATGCAGCCCGTTGCCTCGAGACCTACTGCACCAGCGAAACCTGCAAGATGCTATGCCGGATTTGCTCCGACAGCACCCATTGCGCGTCGCTCGCCACGCCCAGCAGCGCTTCGCCGAACTCGAGATTGCCTTCATCCGACGCCTGTACGACGCCGCGGCGGCGCAGCAGTTCGATGAAATTTCGGAACAGGCTCTTGTCGAAGAATTCCGGCGAGTTCAGGCCATACAGCACCGACATGCGCTGCGCCATCAGGTGGCAGCGCTCTTCGAGTGCCTGCTGCCGCATGGTCCCCGATCCCGCCTGCAGCAGCAGCGCGACCACCAGATAGTAGCGTTCCAATGTTTGCAGGGTTGCTTGAGCGAGCAGCGACAGCCTGACGGCCTCGTGAGAAGTGGGCGCCGGACGCACCCACTCGCTGCGGTCCTCGTTCACCTCGAGCAGTCTCAGAGCGACGAACGCGTCGAGCAGCGAATCGACCACGGCAGCGATCTGCGTCTCGTCCCAGCGCAGAAACAATTCCGCGCCGATGTACGGATATACCCGCCATACCAAGCGTTGCAGATCCACCGTGCGCATTCGGGAATTGCCGATGAAGCCGCAGGCGATCAGCGACGGCATCGCAAACAGATGCAAAATGTTGTTGCGGTAGTATGTCGCGAGAACCGCATTCTCTTCGTTCATGCGCATGATGTCGCCGAGCGGATGCTTCTGTCTTTCGAGCATCCCCATGCTCTCCGCATAATAAGTCATGGCTGCGGCACTATCGCTCGTCACCGTGACCAGCGGTGCGTACGGAACCGCGCGCAACAGCCGCCGATACATCTCGAGCTGGCTCATCAGCACAGCTTCCGGCAATGACTGCCGCGGCGTCGCCAACATCGCCAGGGCGACGAGATTGACGGGAGTTACCGCCGCCGCGGAGTTGATGCCGACGATGATGGAACGCGCGAGGTCCTGGATGGCATCGGCCATCCAGCCGCTGCGCGAGTCGGCGCTCTCGAGGTCGGCCGTGCGCCACCGCGGGTTGTGTCTCTGCAGGAGTTCATCGAGGCGGATGGGTTCGCCGAGATTCACGTGAACCTTGCCGAACCTGCTGCGCAGCACCGACACCGTCGCTCTGAGCAGTCCGAGAACGCTCTCTTTCTCCTTCGGTTTGCCCGACAGCTCGCCGATGTAGGTCCTGCCCTCGGCGATGCGTTCGTAGCCGAAATACACCGGCATGAAAACCACGGGGCGTTTGGGGTCGCGCACGAAACTGCGCACGGTCATCGACAGCATGCCGGTACGCGGCGGGAGCAGGCGTCCGGTGCGGCTGCGCCCGCCCTCGACGAAGTATTCGAGCGGATGGCCGCGCGCCATCATGAATCCCAGATATTGGCTGAACACCGCCGCATAGAGCGCGTCGCCCTTGAACGTACGCCGCAGGAAAAACGCCCCGCCTTTGCGCAGGAAACGGCCGATCAAGGGCATGTTGAGGTTTACGCCCGCTGCGATGTGGGGAACGGCGAACCCTTTGCGGTAGATCACGTACGACAGCAGCAGGTAATCCATATGGCTGCGGTGGCAGGGCACATAGATGATCTCCGCGTCGTCGCCGACCTCGCTCAGGTTCTCGACGTGCCGGAAATCCACGCCGTCGTACAACCAGTTCCACACGCGGCCGAGCAGCAGCGCCATGAAGGTGACGAAGGGCTGCGAATAATTCGCCGCGATCTCCATCGCATGCTTGCGAGCGGCCAGCAGCGCCGCGCGCCGCTTGGTCGGACGTCCCTGTCCGGCGCGTGCCTTCATTTCCTGCCGCACGGCTTGCCGCACGGCCTGTGTCTTCAAAATTTGCGCGACCAGCGTGCGGCGATGCGAGAGATCCGGACCGATGGTCGACGTACGCTGTGCCCGCAGCGCGGTGCGCAGCCCGCGCAAAATTTGCCGCACCCGGCGCGGCTCGCTCACGCCGTCCGGCGCGGCGTCGCGCAGCGGTACCGGCTCGCCGAAATACACCAGGGTGTTGCGCCCATTGAACACAACGTTGAGGAATTTTTGGAAGCGGCCGACCAGCACCCAATCCTCGGCGAATGCCAGACGCCACAGGCTCAGCTCCTTGTGCGGCGCGCGTCCCCAGAAAATTGCAACCGGCACGAGATCGACTTCGAAATCCGGATGAGCGGCCGCCGCCGCCACCAGC
Source organism: Pseudomonadota bacterium (assembly GCA_030776345.1). GTDB lineage: Bacteria > Pseudomonadota > Gammaproteobacteria > Steroidobacterales > Steroidobacteraceae > Bog-1198. The sequence continues at coordinate 7,493 of JALYHU010000274.1, forward strand.
TGCTCCAGATCTCGAGGCGCCCGCGCGGACTCGCGGCTGCTGAGGAAGCTGGTGCGCCTGCGCAGTTCGAAGTGAGCCCGTCCCGCGCGCCGGCCGCCGGCGCTCAAGCGCCGCTCGGGCGACGGCAGGCGCAGCTGGCGGCACGCGTCGGTGAGCACCGCGAGATCCGTCTGGCTCTCATGCTCGAGCACGTAGCAGACGGGATGCGGCCGCGCCGCAATCGTGGCCGCCGCATCGTCCGGCTTGATGGTGACGCGCACCCACTGTCGCAGAGTCTTGCGGACGGCCCAACGCCAGGCGCGGCTCAAGCCATCTAAGGGGGTCATATTGTCGCGATTTATGGAGTGCGGTCGCCGTGTTCTTGGTCGTCGATGGCCTTGCGTGTGCTGTCCGCGTTCGCATCCACGGTGTTCTGCACGGCGCGCGCTCGGTCGATTTGCTGCGTGAGGGGATCGAATACGGTTTTCGCCGGCGGCGGCGTTTCGACGCCCGGCGTGGCGACGCCCGGCGGCTCTGCGTTTTGTGACGAGCATCCCAGAATGAACGATAAGACCAGCGACGCGGTCGAAAACTTCAGTATGTGCATTGCAGCCCCCCAACCAGCCCCTGGAGACCTTGAGTGTACAATCGTCCAAGACAAGCAGTCACCCGGAGTTCGCGCATGATTCGTTTGGCGTTATTCATGTTCTTGGCGGCCAATGTCCAAGCCGCCGAATCGACCGTCGCTATCGACACGGCGGCGACGATATACCAAGCCGCCGCAATGCGCGAGCAAGTTCGTGCGTCGTTGGGCGTGATGCCGGAGCATATCCGTCGCTTATTCGCGGCCGATAGCTCCGCAAAACTGTCGGACCCACAGCTTGCCGCGGTGTCCGCCGCCGCAGTGCGCGGATTTCGCATCGACGTGTTCGAGGCCCCGGCGCTGCAGGCGCTCGCCGACCATCTGGACGCGGCGACGGTGAAGAAGACGGAGGCATTCCTGGCGAGCGATCTGGGCAGGCGGATGGTGACGGCGGACATCGCTCTCGCAACGCTCGGCGAAGAGAAAATCGACAAGGTGATGAGCGGTGAAATCACCGCTCCCTCCACCCCCAAGCGCGACATCCTGTTCGACAAGCTGGAGCGCGCCACCCACTCCACCGAATCCACGGTGCAAATCTTTCTGGGCATGGGTCAAGCGGTGGCGGTGGGCACGGCGATCGGGTCGGGCATGGATCCTGTCGCCGTCGAACAACGGGCGCGCAAGTCCGGCGACGCCAGCCGCGCCGAATTGGAAGAAAACATGCGCCTACCGATGCGCCGCTTCATGGCCTACGGCTATCGCGACCTCAGCGATTCGGACTTGAAGCACTTGCTCACATTCCTGGAGTCCGTGCCCGGCCGGCGTTACGTCGCGGCATACAACGCATCCATGGGAGCGGGGTTCGACGCCATGGGCAGGCGAACCGGCGAACAACTCGGCGAAAGTCTTCGCGAACTCGCGCAAGCGGACATGTCGCCGCCCCCCTCCATGGCAGCGCCCCCGCGCATCGCTGCACCGCCGCCGGTGTTGCCGCATACGACGAAACCGCCCCAGTCACCCGAACCCTCCCAGCCCGAATGACGCAGCGCGAATGACCCGGGATGGCCGCAGTAGGCGCCGCCTCAACGGCCGAGGCCGGTCACGAAGGTGCCGAGCAACCGGCAAATAGTCTCGATTTGGTCCGCCAGTCGATGATCCGAGTCGAGAATATGCAGTGCCGCGCGGTGCTCGCGGGCCCAGCGCACGCTGTTGTCGACCGGCACCACGTCATCGCCCCAGCCATGAACGATGGCCGTGGGACATGCGACGGCTCGTGGGGTATGGCTCTCGAAGCCCGGCATGTAGAACGCCGGCGCGAGCAGAAACAAGCCGCGCGGCTTGACCAGCGTGGCAGCCGCGGCTGAAACGTGGCCTCCCATGCTGGAGCCCACCAGGACCAGCGAGCCCCGACAGTTCGCGGCGGCTGCCACCAGTTTGTCGACGCGGGCGGCCGGATCGTCCATCCCGCGGTAGTCCACCGATTCGACGGCAATCCCCAGGTCGCGGACCACGGCGGCCATGGCGGTGATTTTCCCGCCCCAGGGACCGCTCTCCTGGCCGTGAGAGAAAATGACCGCGTCAACCGGGGGCATCATGAAGCCTCACTGCGGCGTTGCGATCGCCGCGGCGCGGACCGCTGCCGCGAACGTGGCCGGCCGCGGTCAAGAAACAGGCACCGTCGGCCGCTATCAAGGGATGGCATTGGAAGAAGAACAGTCGAGCGCGAGGCAGGAGATGCGTTCGGCCATCGAATGCATGCGCATGTGCCCCGATTTGGCCGACGTCGATGCCCAAACCCTGGAGGAGCTCGCGGCCGGGGCCGTGCATTTCTCTCTGCCCGCGGGCGGTCCGCTGTTCGAAAAGGGATCCATATCGGACGGAGTATATCTGCTCATCAGCGGCAGGCTGGGAGTCAGAACGTGCGAGCACAGCCCCTGGGACGCCGAAATCGCCGGCGGCGAACTGGTCGGCGAGGGCGGCTGGCTGCTGAAACAAGCGCGCAGCGCCTCCGTCGTGGCGTTGCGCGACAGCGAACTGCTGTTGCTGTCCAACGAGGTGATGGACCGCGCGACGGCGGGATCGCCCGCCTTTTCCATGGCGGTGGCGCGGCTATGCGCCCGCCGATTGCAGCGCATCAATCGGCGGGTACGCGCTGCCAAGCGAGCCTGGGTGTTCGTGATCGTGCCCAATAACGAAGAGATCGACGTGGCGGAACTGGCCACCCAGCTGGTGGCCGAACTCGCACGAGGGGGCTCCGCGGAACTGGTCTGGGACGTGCGCGCGAGCAGCCATACGTCGGCATGGTTCCATCGCATCGAGGAACAGAACGACTTCGTGGTGTATGCGGCCAACCCGTCGGACACCGGCTGGACGCGGCAATGCTGTCGCCAGGCCGATGTGATCGTGCTCGCCGCCCGCGCCCGCGCCGGCTGCCAACCCTGGCCGGCCAGCGTCGTGGACGCGGCGCTCAAACGCGGCGCCCGTATGGAACTCGCCCTGTTGCACGATGGCGCGTTCGAGGCCGGCGCCGCCAGCCGTTGGCTGGAGTCCTTACCGGTCGCATCGCATCACCACATCGTTGACTACACCGATATCGGTCGGGTCGCCCGCCTCCTCACGGGGCGCGGCGTGGGACTGGTGCTCTCCGGCGGCGGCGCACGCGGCTTCGCCCATCTCGGCGTGGTGCGGGCGCTGCGCGAGGCGGGCATTCCCATCGACTTCGTCGGCGGCGTCAGCATCGGAGCCATCATCGCCGGCGGGGTCGCCATGGGCTGGAGCGATGAGGAAATGCGGCTGCGCTATCGCCGCGGTTTCGTCGACACCAACCCCGTGAATGACTATACGTTTCCTTTGGTGGCCCTGACGCGGGGCCGCAAGGTATCGCGGCTGCTCGAGCGCGAATACGGCGACGTCTTGATCGAAGACCTGCGCCGCCCGTTTTTCTGCATCAGCGCCAATCTGACCAACGGCCGGACCTTCGAGCACCGCGTCGGGACGCTGGCACACGCGCTGCGCGCGTCGGTGTCCATCCCCGGCGTCATGCCGCCCGTAATCCGCGGCGAGGATATTTTGGTCGACGGCGCGGCCATCAACAATCTGCCGGTCGATGTCATGCAGCGCCATACCCCGGGGCTCGTGATCGGCAGCGATGTCGGCGCCGACCGCGTTCACCGCCCCCACAAGCGCATGTATATTTTTCAGATTCTCATGTATGCGGGACTGGTCAACAGCGCCGCGACCGCGGCGGCACAACGTACCCTCGCCGACGTGCTGCTCAAGCCGCCCCTCGCGAATGTGGATCTGCTCAATTGGCACGCGTTCGACCGCGCCATCGAGGCGGGCTACAGCTACGCCCGGACGGCCCTGGAGGGCTACCCGGATCTGCCGCGGCTCACGAGCCGAGCGATGCAGAAATCCGGGGTCAGTTCGCTCAGCGTGGAACTCGAAAAACGCATGGCCGCGACGTCCTGCGAGACCGGGCCTAGCCTACGGCCGTAGCTGGTCGGCGAGCTTTTCCACCCACTCGAGTTCTTCCGGGCTGTAATGCACGCTATTCAGCCGATTGAGGCTGATCGGGCTCACCTTGCTGCCCGACGCCGAGTGTGCAATTCGAAAGCTGTGAAATTCCCGCCGGCGGGCCGCGGCAAACCCGACGAGCAGCTGGAATTCGCCCACGCCCGCACACTCGCCTTCGCTCGAGATCGGGCGGCCGCCGTCATTGACTCGGCCGTCGCAGATCACGAAGAACGATTCGTCGAGCGGGCGATCGCCAAACGCACCGGCCTCATGCAACCGCTCGAAGAAGGCGCGCACCTGCGCCGCCACCACTTCGGCGACGCTGAAGTGCGGCTCGGCCGAAACGACCCACCGGGTGCCGCGCTCGACGCTGTTGAGTATGTGCAGAGCCAAGCGCCGCGCCGCGAGGCTTTGCCAATCGGGGGCTCCGGCGCTTCCCGCAGCAAGCGTTCGCGGCGACACGCCGATCCTTGCCGCCGAGCGCACCGCTTGAATGGTGTTCACCCCCACAGCCGCGAGCCGCATGCGCTTGTCCTCGGCGACCAGACAGCTCGGTCGGTGGCCCGGCCGTAAAATTGCCTCCTCGAGCTTTCCCAGACCCAATGCCGGGGACGCTTCGTCGGACCGCGCCAGCAAGCCGGCCACCGCGCCGCAGGGTGCAAAGGGTTCGAAGTGCCCGCGCAATTTGTCGTGGGCCAGGATCCTGGGAAAGTACATCAATGCGTTTTCGTTCCAGAAATTCCATTGCCGCATGCCGCGCAACGCATCTTCGGCGGTATGCCAGTCGGCGGGCGGATCGACCACCAGCAAAGCGCGCCGTTCCTTGCAGTAGCGAGCCGCCACCAGCAGCACGCTCGAACCCACGTCCTGGTCACGGGACAGCGGCGGGATGCACAGCAAATTGAAGTCCGCACCGTCGAGCGCAAACAGCCCCGTACGGCGGATCTGCGAACCGATCAAATCGTAATCGGTCAGCGGAGCGCCGTCGTCGCCGTCGGCGTTGGAGCCGGCATATCCCGCCCCTCGGCCGCGGCCCGCATGCAGGGTCGGGTCCGGCCGCACCGACGGTACGCGGCCCCACAGTTCGATCAGCTGCGACCCGGCAAAAGCGGCGCCCACGAATCGCTCCGCCCCGGGGGAAATCGACAGCCGCGGAAATATCTCTTGGTCCTCGACCTGTTCCGTTCCCGGGTTCCGGACACGCTGCACGGTCAAATTGAATTCGAGGTCGCTCGCGACGTTGTCGTAATCCACACCGGCCCGCAGAAACTCCCGCGTACCCGGACGCACCGCGCGCAGCCGCAGAGCCTGCCCGCCCGCAGTCAGCGTCAAGGTGGCCGCCCGCGCACCATTGACCACGCGCACCACCAGCGCTTCGCGCCCGCCGTTGTCGAAGAACTGTTCCACAGCGTATCCCAGCGGGCTCGGCTGCCAGAGACCGCCGAAGCCGTGCTGGAATTCCGCGAAGCTCTTGATGAGAACGGGCCGATCGACGGGGCCGCGCAGGGTCCGGCCTACGAACGCGGTGCGCGCACAGCCCAAGCGCGCGATGCCTGCATCAGGGGCGCGTTGTTGTTCTTGTGCCTGGAGCCCTGAGCCGTTCGGCGTTGCCAGAAATATCCCCTAGAAGATATCTGCGGGACTCTACCACAGCGGCACGCCTCGGCGCTTGAGCAGCGGCACCAGCACCATCCCTGCCAGGAAACCGCCGATATGGGCGCGATACGCCACGCTCGAGCCGCCGCCGCGGACCGAGAGGTCGCTCACCAACTGCGCGGCGAACCAGAGCAGCAGCGGCAGCATGGCGCGCAGTCGCAGGGTCGTGAAGAAGAACGGCAGCAGTACCAGCGTCAGCACCTTGGCGCGAGGAAACAGCAACAGATAGGCACCCAGCACCCCGGAAATCGCGCCGCTGGCTCCGATGATGGGATAGGCCGAATGCGGATCGGACAACGCCTGCGCGCCGATCGCCGCCATCCCGCAGAGAAAATAAAACACGAGATAGCGCGCGTGCCCCATGGCATCTTCCACGTTATCGCCATAGATCCACAAGTACAGCATGTTGCCGAGGAGATGCAGCCAGCCGCCGTGCAGAAACATCGACGTGAACAAGGATCCATAACGCGGCATCCATTGCAGATCGAGGGGCAGGCGCGCGTCCGTCATCAGCACGGCGGGAATGGCTCCCAGTGCGGCCACGGCGCGGCGGCCCGCCGCCAAATCCAGTGAACGCTGCCACAAGAACACGGCGCAACATGCGGCGATCAACGAGAGGGTAACGAACGGCCTGAGCGCGGACGGCGTGTCATCCTTGAGCGGGATCATCGGGGCGCCTCACGCGGGACGGGGATGCCGCAGCGGCTCGCTCCTCGCGGCGCCTTTCCTGTTCTATTTGCGCCTCCTCGGCTGCCGCTTTCTTGCGCGCGATTTCTTCGAGCATCACCTTCATCCATTCGCTACTCATCGGGCATCTCGGAATTCTCGGATTGCGGATTGACGATCGCGTCGATGGCTGCGACCGTCTGCGGATGATAACCGGGACGCGCCAACGCATAGACTCGCTTTGCCTGAGCCGCGCCCGCCGGAGTCTTCATCAATTCCTCGTACAGGGGTTTGATGAGTTTGCGGCGCCCGACGGTCTGCAAGTACTGTTCGAGACGGACGTAGCCGGGTTGATAATGGTTACGGATCACCAGCAAGAACCAGCTCTGGCCGATTTCGGCATTGGCCGTACGCGAAAAGGCGAAAGCCTGGTCGAGTTCGGCCAGCTGAGCCGCGGTCAAGAGCGGCATATTGTCGAGGAAGTACAGCCATTGCTGCGCCACCCACGCATGGGTATCCAATTTCTGCGCGGGGACTTTTCCCGCGACCCACGACCCCCGCGCCCCGTCCACCGCCGCGAACGCATCGGTCGTGGGCAGCACCGCATCGGCGGGAATGCCGGGGCCGACGACCCACGCCATGACTTGATCGCGCGTGACGATGCCCGGGAAGCGATCGAGCAGATTCTCCCGCAGGTATTGCAAGAATTGCTCGGTGGTGATGCTATGAAAGGCAAAATGATCGAAATAGCCGCGCAGAAACTCATCGAACCGCTCGCGCCCGAATTTCGCATCGAGGAACGTCAGGAACAGCCGTCCTTTTTCGTACGGTACCGCGCTGAAGGCCGCATCCGGGTCGCGGTCGCGTAGGTCGATCGCCAGCGCCTGATCGGCGGGTTGGAGCCTCGCTAGATCGTCCCGCAAGGCGCGCAATCCCAACACGCGTTCCATCATCTCGCGCCGCTCGCCATACACGGCATTCATGATGCGGCTCTCCAAATAGTCGGTGAAGCCTTCGTTGAGCCACAGGTCGCGCCAGGTCGCATTGGTCACCAGGTTGCCCGACCAGGAATGCGCGAGCTCGTGGGCAATCACCGCTACCAGACTCTTGTCGCCGGCGATGACGGTGGGCGTGATGAAGGACAGGCGCGGGTTTTCCATCCCGCCCATCGGAAAGCTCGGCGGCAACACCAAGATGTCATATCGCTCCCAGCGATAGGAACCGAACAATTTCTCGCTGCTCTGGAGCATCGACTCGGTGTCGGCGAATTCCTTTGCAGCCTTCTGAAGCACCGATTTCTCCGCATACACGCCGGTGCGCGGACCCGTCTCCTTGAAGCCCAAGTCCCCCACGGCCAAGGCGATCAAGTACGAAGGAACAGCCTCCGGCATGGTGAACGAGTACTCGCCGTTGCGCTTGATCGGGCGGCCCAGGCCGTCGTTGGGCTCGCTCTTCGCGCTCATCACGGCCAGCACATCGGGCGACGTGTGAATGATGGCCTTGTAGGTCACCCGGACCTGCGGCGTGTCCTGCAGCGGAATCCAGCTGCGCGCACCGATGGCTTCGGACTGCGTGAACAAGAACGGTTTGCGCTTGCCGGCGGTTTGTTTGGGAGTGAGCCACTGCAATGCCGAGGCGGTGGGCGAGGTCTCGTATTCGATCCGCACGAACTCGGTGGGCCGGCTCGACGGCGGGAGTTCGATGACCAGAGCCTGGCCAAGGATTTTATCCTTTCTCTCGAAATGATAAGGACGGCTCACCCAAGTCGTTTCAGTCTTGGAAAGGGCGCCCAGCACGTCTTGCGGCTTCTGCGCGACTTCCAAGATGCTCAGATCGCGCGTGTCGAGGATCAACTCGGTGGCGCTCGGATCGAGGCGCTTGATCTGCAGTCCCACGACACCGCGCAGAATTTTTTGCTCGGAATCGACGCGCAGATCGAGTGACAGCCGGGTCACGCGGAACTGTTCGACATTGGCGAAGGAATGATAGTCGAGCCCCGACTGAATCGGCGCGAGGTCGGCAGCAGCCGCCAAACTCGAGCCGGTGAGCACCAGGCCCGCAACACAATGACGAATCATGAACTTCTCGACTGCTAATGAGTGGCAGGCGGCGATGACTGGCTCACCGGGGGCGCCTTGGACTGGCCGCCCACCAGATCGTTGAAAGTCTTCTCATCGACCAGCAATCCCGTTTTCCCGTCCCAATTGGAGCCGCCAGGCAGCGTATTCTCCACCAGCAGCGACTCCGAGACCACCGAATCGAGGCCGGCGTGGTCGCCGGTGATGGGCACCGGAAGCGCGCGCGGTGTGTGCGCCAGGTCTCCGACGCGCTGCCAGTCGATGCCGTTATCCTGTACCGACACCTTCTTGAGTAATTTCGGACCCAGCATGTTGCCGAGCAAGCGCTTGCGGTTCTTGTTCCAATCGCGCGAATCATCTTCCATCACCGCGTAGGCCTGCAGATACAGCGTACCGTCGCGGGAACCGAACAGGTAGGGTTGGTTCACCACCGTCACCTTGGTTCCGATCGGGATCAGGTCGAAAAAAACAGCGATGTCCTCGGGGTAAAGGCGCATGCATCCGTGACTCGAGCGCATCCCCACCCCATACGGTTTGTTGGTCCCGTGGATGAGATAACTTGGCCAGCTCAATCTGAACATGTATTGGCCCAGCGGGTTGTCCGGTCCCGCCGGTACGCGGGCCGGAAGCTTCTCGCCATCCTCCGCATGTTCGTCGCGCACGGATTTGGGCACTATCCAGACCGGGTCTTTGGTGCGGCTGACGATCTTCGTCGTGCCTTCCGGCGTCCTCCAACCCACTCTGCCGATGCCGATGGGATGGGTGTACACGGTTTGCGTCTCGCCTTTCTTGTGCTTCGGGTAATAGAAAATTCGCATGGCGGCCACGTTCACCACCACTCCCTCGTGGGGCGCTGTCGGCAAGACGAATTGCGTGGGAACCACCACTTCACGGCCGACACCCGGCAGCCACGGATCCACCCCGGGGTTCGCGAGCAGCATTTCTTCGTAGCCCACGTCGAATCGCCGTGCAATATCGGGCAGCGTGTCCTCCTGGCCTACCACGGTCCGTTGGACATAACCGACGATCTCGGTGTTCGCGTCGATGTCGAAGCGATGCGTGGCGGTGGGCTTCGGCAGGGCCGGCGCCGGCGGCGGTGCCGCCTGCGCGACCGGCGGCGGTTCCGCCGGGGTGTGCCGCAACAGCGCGCACCCGGCTACGCCCAGGAGCAGAACCAATGCCGGCAGCATTCGCCGGCGCAACAGCGTCAGAGGTTTTACCATGCGCCTATCTACAGCAAAGTCGGCTGATCAGGCAATTGGTTGCGAACGGAGACGCTCGGGCCGGCAGGGCTCGCGTAGTGGCGCGCCAGCAAGTTTCCCACCGCTTCCACCCCCGCAATGGCGCCCGTCTGGTAGCGTCCCGCGCGGAAGTGCTCCTCCATCAGCCGGCACACGGACTCCCATTCGGGCTGCGTCACGCGGCCGTGCAGTCCCCGGTCCGCCACGATTTCCACGACGCGATCCGCGAGTTGGACGTAAATCAGCACGCCATTGTTGTGCTCGGTATCCCACACCCCCAGATGTGCGAACACTTCGAGTGCGCGCGCTCGCGGGCTTACTTGATTGACGATATGCAGCGGGGTCAAGGATGTTTCTATCGCAAAACGGATCTCCCCGGCGTGCGACCCCTCCGCGCGCGCGACCGCCTGCTCGATGGCATCGAGGGTGGCCCTGGGGAACTTGAGGCGCGTCCGCCAGTGCGGGGCCGAGACGTGACGCAGCAAGCGACCGAGCTGCATCACCAGCTCCCCGAGGCGCCGCCGCCGCTGGCGCCGCCCCCACCACCGCTGAACCCCCCGCCGCCGCCGAACCCGCCGAACCCCGGCGGGGCCTTGGGCTGGCCGTCGGCGTCGATCTCGCCGCGATC
>JALYHU010000275.1 GCA_030776345.1 Pseudomonadota bacterium
GATCGCGACCGCTTCGTACTGTCCAATGGCCATGGCTCCATGCTGCTGGATGGGCTTTTGCGCCTCACAGGCTACACATCGCCGGTCAAGCCCGGGGTCGAAATCACCCCCGGCCCGCAGGGACAGGCGTTGGCCAATGCCGTCGGTATGGCGCTAGCTGAGCGACTGCGCGCCTGGCGGGGCGCTCGCGGCGGTCTTGAGTACGGGCCAGGCCCCAGCGCTCAGGGGACGAGAGTTTGGGAGGTAAGTTCTTTCGCCAGAAACCCTTCCGCGTGCCGCCAGGCATCCGCATCGTCTCCGCGGAACGTGAGCAACCGGTCGAAAACGAGCTTATCCGTCGCGACATCGACGACCTGGACTTTCGCCCATTGTACGAGCGTGCTCATTTTGTGGACGCCGCCGAACAACAGGAACCTGGCACCCGCATGGCGCGCCGCTGCCAACAGTTCCGAGGGATCGGACTGAGAGATCGAGCATGGGTCCGGGTCGCACGTCAGCCCCACCACGACATATTTCTGACTCGCCTGAAGGTCCTCGCGCAACGCGGCGGCAAATCGCTCCAGCAATGCTCTATGCGTCGCCGATTGATCCCGGATTTCTCCGGACGTATCGAGGTAATCGAGTTCCATTATCGCGATGGGTGGCGAGGTGGTCTCGGCCCTGGCGCCGCACGGTGCAGTGGCCATCAAGACAGTGGCCATCAAGACAGTGGCCGCTCCGGCAGCGATCCGACCCGCCCAGCGTGGGGTGAAGATATTTTCAATGAATGCGATCATGCGTCGAAAGGCTAGCGGGTTGTAAAGAGGGGGGCTTGCCATTTTGCGCCACACACCTCGGCTCCGAGGGGAGCGACTGATTTACAGCGTCGGGATGACAAAGACTCGCTCGATGGGCCCCGTGGTCGCCGCCGTGCAACGCGCGGGGGGTTCAGTGCAGCGGCTGTTTCGTCGCGCCGAGCTTCCCTTGGGACTCATCGACGACCCGAATTGCCTCATTCCGCTGCGCGATCAGCTCAAGTTGGTCGAATTCGCCGCCTTTGAAATCGGCGACCCGAGCTTGCCCGCACGGCTGTCGACGGAAGGCGGGGTGGGACACCTGGGGGCATTTGGCGACTACGTGTGCGCCGCTTCGCGCTTGGGGGTGGCGGTTGCGCGATGCAACGCCCACATGAACTCGATGCTTCAGTCGGCGACCCGGTTACGCTTGTTCCGACGCGGCACCGACGTCATCTGGACCTATACGCTCACCGATGACGCGACGATCGGCAGACAAAAAAACGAGGTCCTGGCGCTCGGCTACATGCTGGATCTGATACGTCGCTTCTCGGAGGGGGCCGCGGTGACGGTGAGGGCGCAACTGCCCGGCGCACCGCCGGTGGATTGCTCGAGGATCGAGGATACGTTCGGCTGCGAGATCGCTGGCGGCGAAATCGCGGCCTTGATTTTCCCCGTGCGATACCTCGAACTGAGCAACTCCGGTCAACCGGCGCTCCACAGCCATGAGGTCCACCAGGACCTGCCGGACCCATCCGATATTGTCGCGCACGTCGAACGCTTGATAAACCTGGGTCTCATCGATCGTCGGCCGGCCGAAAGTTGGGTGTGCCGCAAGTTGCGCACCTCCAGCCGAACCATGCAACGGGCCTTGGCCGCCGAGCAAACGAGCTATGAGCGGATTCTCAGCCGGGTGTTGAGCCGCCGTGCGGCGGCGCTCGTGAGCGATAACCGCATTTCGATCACGCAAATCGGATACGAACTCGGCTATTCGGACGTCGCACATTTCACGCGCGCCTTCACGCGATGGTTTGGCGAATCCCCCATGGCGTGGCGCCGGCGTGCGGCTGTTGACGGCGCGTGTATGCGGTAGTCAGCCTAGACATGCTCAGTTCGCCGTGATCCCGAGGTGCTCGGCTAGCCGTTTTCCGAGTAACCTATGCATCTGTGCGGTCGGATGCAGTTCGTCCCACCAGACATAGGAGTCTGGTGCGGCACAGGCCGTGCCCGGTTTCGGCACGGTCGGTTGGCAAGGCTGCGAGGTATTGGCGATGCCGTATTTCAGCGGACTTCGCAATATGGACCGGATCAGCCCAGCGATCGGAAAGATCGTGATCTTCGCATCCGAGGGCTTCAGGAGCTTCAGCTCTCGCCTCAACTCCTTGTCGAAGCGATCGGTAAAGCGGTTCGCCTGCGAGACCTGCGGATCGGTGGTGGTGGCGAGGGGAGACTGCCCGACGGGGTACGATGAAAACACCACGATACGACGTGCGCCAAGCGCCGCGAGCCTTTCGACGGCCGCTCGCACGTTGCGGGCGGCGCGGTCTGCGAGGTCTTCGTAGCTCAAGCCGGCCGCGTCTCCGACCGGAAGGCGGCCGGGCTGATGAAAATCGTGAAACTGGCAGTAATCGTTCGTGGAGGCTGACACCATATAGATCGCATGCGGATGGGCGCGTGATGCGCCTAAATCGTGTCCGTAACTATCGATCTGGCCCGCCAACCCCGATTCTGCGACGTAATCGAGCCATGCGTAGTAATTTCCTTCGCCCGACTTGGCGCCGCCAATGGCGTAATTCACGAGCGGCACCTTGAGCGATCGCGCGAGGACTTCAACTAGTGTTGGGCCATTCGACCACCGGCCCTTCCAATAGGTTTTCTCCTCCGGTGCGCCCGGTATCAATGTCGCCTCTGGAATATTCGCCTTGACCGCTGCCTCCGTGAGACGCAGCAGCGCTCCGTCGTCTTCGTAGCTGTCACCGAACATCACGATTTCATCGATGCTCGGCTTTTCGCGAACAGTTTGCATCGTCTTTGAGGATGGAGCGGCAGCCGTACAGCAAGCGCCAAGGAACAAAAGCGCGGTTACCGCGCCGCCCGGCATCGTTCGAAATGGATTCATGCCTTTACCTGCCCGCCCCCGCCCTAGGTCGTACCCGCGAAATGCGCCGCTCGATTGCCCGACTGATTGATTGATGTTAGAAGTCACCTGACGCGGCGTCCATAACACTGTTATGGTGCGAATATAACGATAGGGAGACGATGATGAATTCGAAGCTTTCATGTGCAATCACCGCCATTTTAGGCGGTCTGTCATGTGCAGAATCCTGGGCCGCCCCCACCGAACCGGCGAGCGAAGGCCTCGAGGAGATCACCGTAACGGCAACGCGCCGCTCCGAAAGCATGCAGGATGTCCCCATCTCCATGCAAGCGTTTACCGCACAGGCGCTGCAACAGCTCAACATCTCGACGTTCGATGACTACATCAAGTATCTGCCGAACGTGAGCACGGCCAATAACGGGCCGGGGCAGAACGAGGTGTTCATGCGCGGCTTGAGTGCCGGCTCGCAGGCCAGCCAGGGAAGCTCCTCGACCGGGCTGTTTCCCAACGTCGCCATTTATCTTGATAACCAATCGGGCCAGATGCCCAATCGTAACCTCGACATTTATGCCGCCGATTTGAACAGAATCGAGGTCCTGGAGGGCCCCCAAGGGACCCTGTTCGGCTCCGGCGCGGAAGCCGGCGTGATCCGTTACATCACCAACGCACCCAAAATCGACGTGACCGAAGGCAGCATCAAGGCCGGTTACGGCACGACGGCTCACGGGGACAACAACTCGGACGTCACCGCGGTGCTCAATCTGCCGTTGATCGCCGAGCATCTGGCGGTGCGCGCGGTCATCTACGACGATCAGCGCGGCGGCTACATCGACAACGTGCCGGGAACGTTCACCCGCAAGAATACCGACATCGGCATCTCGTATGCGAATTATCGTGCTGTGGGCGGCGCATGTCCGGATGGATTACCGAATAACGGCTTTTGCGTGCCGCCGGGCAGCCCGACGCTGAACAACAGCAATCTCACCGGCCAAGCCATCAATCCAGTGACCTACCAAGGTATTCGGGCCGAGCTGCTGTACAAAGTCAACGACGATTGGGACGTGCTGCTGGCGCAGACTTACCAAGATCTGCATTCCTCCGGCGTGTTCTACCAGCAGCCCAATGCCTCGGACGGCGCTGCGCTGCGGCCGCTGGAGGTCACGCTGTTCAACCCGGCCTATGACAAAGACCGGTTCGAAAACACGGCGTTGACGGTCAATGGAAAAATGGGTGTTTTGAAGGCGGTTTACACGGGCGGCTACCTCGTGCGAAACGTGGAACAGGCCGGCGACTATACGAATTATTCCCGCGGCGTATATTCGGATTACTACCAATGTTACGGCTCGGATTTGACGCCGACGTGTTTCTCGCCGAGCGCTTCCTGGCATACCAATGAAAAGAACCAACACATGCAGCACGAGTTCCGCGTCAGCACACCCGATGACTGGCGCGCACGCGGCATCGTCGGCGCGTTCTACGAGGAAAACGAACTCTTCGATCAGACCTCTTGGAAGTACAAGACGGTACCTGAGTGCACGGCGACCCTCGTCACGGGATGCTTCACGGATGTGGGTACGTTCCCCGGAACCACGGTTGCCAGTCCGGGGGTGCAGCCGGCGAGCACCTCGTTCTATCAGGACAGCCGGCGAGAAACGAAACAAATGGCTTTCTTTGCCTCGGCCGACGTCGATTTGATCCCCAAGCAGCTGATATTGACGATGGGCACCCGGCATTTCAAGTTCGAGAACTCGTACAAGGGGAGCGTCATGTCGAGTTTCGGCTGTTATGAGGCGGGAACCCCGGTCGGCGGCTGCACGTCGGCTTTCTCATACAATCTCGATCAACAGCACCTCAGGGACACCGAGAGCGGGTTCAAGAGCCGAGTCAATCTCTCCTGGCATGTGAGCCCCGATCTCATGCTCTACTACACCTGGTCACAGGGCTTCCGCCCTGGTGCATTCAATCAGAACGGGGGTACCAAACACATCACCGGTACCGACGGTAACCCGCAATACTTGCTTCCGAATTCCTATCAGCCCGACAAGCTCACGAATAACGAACTCGGCTGGAAGACGGAATTCTTCGACCATCGCTTGCAATGGAACGGCGCCTTCTATCGTGAAAATTGGGATAACGTGCAGATCTCGTTCTTCGACCCCGGCCTGGTCGGGAATCTGTTCTACAACACCAACGGTCAAAATTTCATCGTCAAAGGCGTCGAGACCTCGGTGGTCGCCCGCGTGACGAGCGGATTGACGGTGCAAGGCGCCGCCTCTTGGAATCAAAGCCGACAGACCAACTCGCCGTCATTCATCGACAACAATCCCAACAGCGTGAATTTCGGACATGTCATCACGGACAATTGCAATGCCACCCCGTGCGTCCCGGTGACCAATCCATTCGGCCCGATCGGCTCGCCTACCGCCAATTCGCCGCCGCTGCAGTTCAGTCTTCGCGCGCGCTATGAATGGTCGTTCGCCGACTACGGATCGTTCATTCAGTTCGGCGTTACGCACACGGGCCACTCGTTCACGCAGGCGGGTTCCAACCCGACCTTCGCGGGCGCGGGCACCATCTCGACGTCTCGTTTACGATTCGAGGATCCTGCGTACACCACCGTCGCCGCGTCGTGCGGAATCTCGAAGGATGCTTGGAATGTCATGATCTTCGGCGAGAACCTGAGCAACTCGAACGCAGCGACGTTCACCAGCACCGATCAGTTCATCGTGGAGCAGACGCCGCTGCGGCCGCGGGTGGTGGGTTTGTCGTTTGGCTATAAATTCCTTTAGTAGGTCCCCACCAAGCGATGCGCGTTGAATCGCAGTGGTTGACAGACGAATCCTGCATCGATGTCCGCATTGGGCTGGTTTGTTGGCGCTCTTGCCCGGGCTATATTGCTAGATAGATACTTGGTGCTCGGAAGCTTGCAGGTATGGACCACATTCGAATGAGGGGAAGTGCGCAAGTGCCCCCGTTCAGTAGTTGGGGAGTCTCGCGCGTCACATGGCCCTTGCCTTGAAGCGTGTTCGGAAAATGCTTTTCGCGCCAGCCTTATTGAGCCCGCTGGCCGGCTGCAGCGGCAGCGGCGTCCTGGACCCCCAAGGTCCCATAGCGGCGTCCGAGAAGCAGATTCTTTTCGATTCTCTCGCGGTTATGCTAGCCATTGTCATACCCGTCATCTTGGCTACTTTCGCCTTTTCGTGGTGGTTCCGTGCCACCAATCCCAAG
>JALYHU010000276.1 GCA_030776345.1 Pseudomonadota bacterium
CCGCGCCGCGCCGTAGCCTGCCCTCCCACAGCGCTTCGCGCGCCATGCCTACATTCGGCTTCGCTCCGGCAGGACAGCATCGAGATCCTCCGTACCAACACAACCCGCTGGGAGTATTGCCATGGGACGCCGTTTATTGCTTGTGGTCGCAGGCCTGGTGAGCATCGCCTTGCTCCTGAAGCGCAGCGCTTCGAAGGCTTCTCGAGAAGCCGACCTGCACGAGGCCGAGGCCCAGTGGGCGAACGAAGGCGGAGCGAACTCGCCGGCCAGCCTGTAGCTCGAGGCCGCAGGCGCGTGCACCGTGGGCGTTAGGCACGCACGAAGCGAGCGACGGTTTCCACGTGCTCGGTGAACGGCAAGAGATTGAACACCGAGAGCGCCCCGAGGCGCAGCGTACCCCGCGCCGTCAAACGTGCGGCGTCCTCGAGCAAGGACGCGAGCCCGCAGCTCACGTACAGGAATCGCTCGGGCGGGTCGCTGCTCAGATACTCGGTAAGTTCGGGGTCGAGACCCTTGCGCGGCGGGTCGGCAATCACCACCTGCGCGGTGGACGCCGCCAGGCGCGCCGCGCCCGCTGGACCCGCGACGACCGAAATCTTCGCCCGATCGGCGCCGTCGAGTTGGGCGAGCCCGAGTTGCAGCCCATGCAGTGCGTGCGGGCTGACTTCGTTCATCCGTATCGCTCCGGCGCGAGCCAGCACGGACAAGCCGATGGCGCCGACGCCGGCGTAGAACTCGGCGACCCGTGCGCCCTCGGGGATCTCGGTGCGCACGTGCTCGATGATGCGTTGTGCAACGTCGAGATTGTTCTGCCCGAACGCGCCCGGCGGATAGTGCACGGCCGCGCCCCCGAAGCGCTCTATGACGCTGGCCGGCCCACACCAGTGGGTGAAGTCGGGACCGAGGATGGTATTGGAGCGTTCGCAGTTGGCGTTGAACCATAGGCTGTGCAGTTGCGGCCCAAGCCGTTCGCGGATCGAATCCAGGCACGCCGCCAAGGGCTCGGGGGTCGCGCTGTTGGCGACGATTACCACCTGAGCAGTCTGCGAGCTGCGCTCCACAACCACTTGCAGGTAGCGCGCGAGTCCCAGATGGGCGGCGTCCGAGTAGCTGGTCACTCGTGCATCGACCAACGCGCGCCGCACGACGGCGGCGACGCGATTGATCAAGGGATGATGAACACTGCAGCTCGGAATGTGCACCACACGGTGGGTGCCGAGCTCGAACAGCCCCACTTTGGGCGAGCCCAGCCGGCCGCGAATTGCGAGGCGCGCGCGCAGCCGAAACCCGGCTGCCGACCCCGAGACCACCGAAACCGGAGGTAACCCATGGATGCGAGCCAGCTCATCCAGCGCACCCTGCGCCGCCAGGGCGATGCCAGGCTCCCCAAAGCGTGGGCAAGCGGTACACGGCGGGCGATGCGGGCACGAGGGTTTCTCGCCGCTCATCGTCTCAACCCGCCGCATCGGCATCCAAGAACCCGGCGATCGCCGTACCTAGCTCAGGCTTGGTGACTGCGCTCATGTGATTGCCGGGCACGACGACGTGTTGACCGGCCGGCAAGGCGGCAGCCAGCGACGCGGCCGAGCCGTTGTCCTCATCTTCGGCGCCCGCCACCACGAGCGTTCGTACTGCTATCCGCCCGAGGGACTGCGGCGGGGTATCCACCGCGGTGCCGAGCACATGGAGCAGGGCCACCGGGTCGCCGCCCACGGTCTTGAGGAACGCCTCCGCCATCCACTCCGCAGAACCGCGCTCGAAGGTGCCGAGGTTCGTGAGGATGCGCCGAAAATAGGCGCCGCGTCCGTTGCTATCGATGATCCCGTCCACCCCCATACCCGCCACCACCGCACAGCCGGGACGCGCGCCGCGCACCAGCATTCGGATGGTGGTCCGCGCTCCCAGGGAATAACCGCCGAGATCATACTCCGCAAGTCCCAGGTGCTCGATCAACGCGAAGCCGTCGTCGGCCAGGATGTCCGGCGGATAGGCGGCTGCATCATGCGGCTTGGCGCTGGCTCCGTGGCCGCGCAGATCCGGCATGATGACCCTAAACCCGCGTGCCGCGATCTTCGCGGCGTGGCCGTAGCGAACCCAATTAACCATCGCGGTGGAAAAATAGCCGTGGATCAACACCAGCGGACGGCCCTCCCCCATCTGACGATAGGCGAGCTGCACGCCATCGTGGCCGTGAAAATAATGAGGTTGAACGTCATGCATACCCATGTTCCGTTGACTGGCGCTTGTATAATACCTCGGTGGGCTACACACTCTTCCTCCCTTGCTAGTTGGGTCATTACTTTGCATGCTAAAGCGATTGATCGTGCGGTGGCATAACGTTTAAAACGCCGCGGGTACCTCGGGACCAGCGCAGTGGTGTCCTTTGACCAGGAAAGACTTGCCGTCGGATTGGGAAGGGCATCAGCCCGCCACGAGCGCGGCATTGCTCGATGTCATCACCACGGCAACCACCAATTCCGCGAAGGTGTCGCGGTCGGATCGAGTGTTGTTCACGGCGTGCGAATTCTGGGCCTCGGCGAGAAACGGCAACCTCTTCGCTCAACTCAGCGATGACTCGAGTTCCCAATTGCGTGCGGCCGAGGTCGCGTTTACGGTGATCGGGCTGGCGAAAACGGCGAGCATCGTCCATCGCGCGCGTGAGGAGCTAACGGCGCCGGATGCGCCTGTCCCGCTGAAATTGGTCGTACACAACATGGAAACCGCGCTTGCCGCCAGCGACGAACCGGTCGACCAAAGGATTGCCGAGTTCGCAAACGCAAGAGAGCGATCGAACGCGCCCTGACTCCCCGCCATTTCGATTTGGAGACTCCATGACGGCAATTCGGCTTCGGCCAAAAACCGCATTTCTATTCGATCTCGACGGCACCTTGGTCGACAGCGTGTATCAGCACGTACTTGCATGGAAATCATCGCTCGACAGGGAAGGTATTCCGCTGTCGGTTTGGCGTATCCACCGCAAGATCGGCATGAGCGGCGGTCTATTTACCAACATCCTGTTGCGTGAAACCGGGTTCGACAGCACGCCGGAGCGGCTGGAACGGCTGCGTGTTCACCACGCCGAAGCGTACAAGGCGCTGTCCGCGGGCGTGCGGCCGCTGCCCGGTGCGCGCGACCTGCTCGACTATCTGACCGCGCAAGGTACGCCCTGGGCCATCGCAACCAGCGGGCGAATGGAAACGGCGGGACATAATCTCGCGGCGCTGGGTGTGGATCCCGACAAAGTGCCGGTCGTGACGCGCGATCAGGTGAAGTACGCCAAACCGGACCCCGATCTTTTCCTCACGGCGGCCGAGCGCCTCGGCGTCGACATCCGCGAGTCCCTGGTGCTCGGCGACAGTATCTGGGACATGATCGCTGCGCAGCGCGCGCGGGCCCTGGGCGTGGGGTTGTTATCCGGCGGTTACGGCGAGAACGAGCTTGCGCGCGCCGGCGCATTTCGCGTCTACGCGGACCCCGCCGATCTACTCGATCACATCGACGAAGTGGCCGCGCGCAGCTGAACTCCGGAGCACCGAACAGCGCAGCCGGCGTGGCAGTCGCGCCGCCTCAGCGCTGCGCAGCCCGCCAATTCGACGCACCGTAGAACGGCGCATCCTCGGGCGCCAGCATGCCCTTCCCCCGGATATGGTCCGCCGCTTTTTCGGCGAGCATGATGGTGGGGGCGTTCAAATTCCCGGTGGTGATGGAGGGCATGATGGAGGAATCCACCACGCGCAGCCCCGCAAGACCATGAACTCGAGTCTCCGGATCGACCACCGCCTGGGGGTCTCGAGCGCTGCCCATCTTGCAGGAGCATGAGGGGTGGTACGCACTCTCCACCTTCGCTCGGATGAAGGCGTCGATCTGCTCGTCGGTCTGCACGGCCGAGCCCGGTTGAATCTCCCGTCCTCGATAGCGATCGAACGCAGGCTGCGCGAAGATCTCGCGCGTCAACCGCACGCAGGCTCGCATCTCGGTCCAATCATCCGGATGGCTCAGGTAATTGAATGCGATGCGCGGTTTGTCGAGCGGATTGGCCGACGCCAACCGCACCCAACCGCGGCTTTTGGAGCGCATCGGACCGACGTGCGCCTGAAAACCGTGCTCCTGCGCCAGGGTCGACCCGTCGTAGGCCACCGCCATGGGCAAGAAGTGATACTGAATGTCCGGGTAGGCAACACCGGCCCGGCTGCGGATGAAGCCGCAGGTCTCGAAGTGGTTGGTGGCGCCCAGCCCATCCTTGCGCAGCAGCCAACGCGCTCCGATCAGCGCGCGGCTCCATAAATTGATCGAAGAGTAGAGAGTGATGGGTTCCTTGCATGCGACCTGGAAATAGAACTCCAGGTGATCCTGGAGGTTTTCCCCCACGCCCGGCAAGTCGTGTACCACGTCGATACCGAGGTTGCGCAGTTCCGCGGCCGGCCCCACACCCGACAGCTTCAACAGTTGCGGCGAATTGATCGGACCTCCGCAGAGAATGACTTCCGCGTCAACCTGCGCGCGACAGAGAGTGCCGCCGTACGTGTACTCGAGCGCGCGGGCACGCCGGCCCTCGAATACGACGCGGGTCGCCAACGCATGCGTCAGCACCTCGAGGTTGGGCCGGCTCATCGCCGGCTTGAGGTAGGCGTTGGCGGTACTGCACCGCCTGCCGTGGCCCACCGTCATGTCCATGCGGCCGAAACCCTCCTGCTGGAATCCGTTAACGTCCGCCGATTGCGGATAGCCGGCTTGGCCGGCCGCAGCCAGCCACGCGGCATGCAAGGGATTGCTCACGCGGCCGTAACGCGTGTGCAGCTGACCGCCGCCGCCGCGATATTCGTTGCCTCCCTCCGCGCGATTCTCGGCGCGCTTGAAATACGGCAGCACATCACGGTATGACCAACCCGCCGCGCCCTCGTCCGCCCAGCGTTCGAAATCGAGCGGATTGCCGCGGATGTATACCAAGCCGTTGATCGACGACGACCCGCCCAGCACCTTGCCGCGCGGAGTATGCATGCGACGTCCGTCCAAGTTCGGCTCCGGCTCGGTGTGATAGAACCAGTTGTACTTGGGCATGTTCATCGGGATCGACAGCGCGGAGGGCATCTGAATGAAGATGGAACGGTCGGAGCCGCCGTATTCGAGCAATAGCACGCGGCGAGAGCCGTCCGCGCTCAGGCGATCGGCGAGCACGCAGCCCGCCGAACCCGCCCCCACGATCACATAGTCGAAATTCTCATTGGCCACTGCCGATCTCCTCAATAGGGCGCATCGACGTCGCCCATGGCGACGTACACGCTCTTCAGCTGCGTGTAGTGCTCGATGGCGGCCCGACCGTTTTCTCGGCCGAGGCCCGACATCTTTACCCCGCCAAACGGCAATTCGATCGGGGTCACGTTGTAGTGATTGATCCAGCACGTACCCGCTTGCAGTTGCGCTATCACGCGATGGCCGCGGGTGAGGTCGTTGGTGAAAACGCCGGCCGCGAGGCCGAAATCCGTGGCATTGGCACGTTGGATGACTTCGCGCTCATCGTCGAACTCCAGGACCGACATGACGGGGCCGAAAATCTCCTCGCGCACGATGGCCATGTCGTCGCGGCAACAGTCGAAAATCGCGGGAGCGACGAAATAACCTTTGTCCAATCCGCCCGTCATGAGCCGATTTCCGCCGAGGAGCAGGCGCGCGCCTTCGGTTCGGCCGCGCTCGATATAGCTCAACACCTTCTGCATGTGCTGCTCGGACACCAGCGATCCGACCTGAGTGGCCGGGTCCATCGGATCACCCACGCGCATCGCGCTGACGCGTTTTACCAGACGTTCGAGGAAGGCGGCCTTGATGGATGAGTGAACGAACACGCGCGTGGCGTTCGAGCACACCTGACCCGAGGAATAGAAATTCGCGAGCAGTGCGCCGCCGACGGCGTTGTCCAGCTTCGCATCTTCGAACACGATCAGCGGCGATTTGCCGCCGAGTTCGAGGGTGACGCTCTTGAGTGTTTGCGCGGCGTCCGCCATCACGGCCTTGCCCGTACCGACCTCTCCGGTGAGGGACACTTTGCGGATGTCGGGATGCCGCGTGAGCAGCCGTCCGGTCTGCGCAAATCCATGAACCACCCGAAAGACTCCCGGCGGCAAGCCGGCCTGGAGGAAAATCTCTTCCAGCTTGACGGCTGTGAGCGGCGTCAGTTCCGCGGGTTTGAAAATCATGGCATTGCCGCAGGCGAGCGCCGGCGCCGCCTTCCAGCATGCGATCTGCAGCGGATAATTCCAAGCGCCGATGCCGGCTACCACACCCAGCGGCTCGCGGCGCGTGTAGCCGAAGGCCTGGGATCCGAGGTCGATGTGCTCGCCGCTCAAGGATTGCGCGAGCCCCGCGAAGTACTCGAGGCAATCGGCGCCGGACATGACATCGACCACCAGAGTCTCTTGGATGGGCTTGCCCGTGTCGCGCGACTCGAGTTCGGCGAGCTCGCGATTGCGGGAACGCAAGAGCTCGGCGGTGCGGCGCAGGACGCGCGCGCGCTCGCTGCCCGTCATCGCCGCCCAGATCGCTTGACCGCGCTGGGCCGCCCGTACTGCGGCATTGACTTCGCTCGCGCCCGCCACCCTCACGTAGCCCAGCAGTTCGCCGGTGGCGGGATTGAAGGACGCGAACCGTTCCCCGGGCGAGGGCGATGCCGCGCGCTGCACGGGAGAGGCCGTGCCGCCGTGGCCGGGGGTGCCGGTGCCGCCCAAACCGCAGTCCGGTGTCGATTTCAGCCGCCCGTCCACGAATTCGGTCAGCAGCGCTCGCGCACTTTCGCTGTCTGCCTCGCGCCATCCCGACAGCGCCGCGCGCAGCCAGACGCCGTCGATCATCGCGGCGATCATGGCCGCCAGGTTTTGTGCTTCGTCCGGCGGAACGAGTCTCTTCAGCGAACTGCGCAAGTTGGTCAGCGTGCGCCGCTGGTAGGCGCATTGAATTCGTTTCAAACCCGGGCTTTGCAGCACCTGACCCCAGAACGCGAGCCATGCCGTGCCGGTGCGCTGCGCGAATTCCTCCAGCGACAAATTGGCGTCGATCACGGCTTGGATTCGGGCGCGCGGGGTACTGATTTGCCGCAGACGGGCGCGAACATGATCGCCCACGCGCCGCGCCAAGGAGCGAAACGCGGCCTCCAGCAGACCGTCTTTGTCGCCGAAGTAATGCGCGACGAGTCCGGGAGATACGCCCGCCCTGCCCGCTATCTGTGCGAGCGTCGTGCCGATGTACCCCAGTTCAGCTAGGCTGTCGATGGTCACTTCGATGAGCTGGCGGCGTCGCGACTCTTCCAGTGGCTCCGACGACGCCTCCGGGGGAATCGTTGCTTGGCTGTTCAATCTACTGGCCTCCGCGCTCTCTTCGCCCGCTGCTGCGCGCCATTATGGACGCCGAAGCGGTGTAGAGACTAAGATGGGGATATGACTAATATGTATGTTTTCAACATCTAGGGAAGCATGGGTGAGCGCCAACACGAACTCGTTAAACGGTCATTCAAGCCCACCAACTCATGCGCCATCATGCCGCCCCGGCGAGGTACAGGTCAAGCGCCCTGAAGAGCCCCTCCGCCGCCGCACCCTACCCGTATCGATCGTCCTTTTCGCCCTCGTTTTGACCGTCATGACATGCCGCTCAACCGCGGCGCCGCAGAGCGGCAGCGGCGAACCGGCGAGCTGTCAGACGGTGCGATTTTCGGACGTGGGCTGGACCGATGTCACGGCGACGACGGCGCTGGTCGGGCAACTGCTGCGCAGCATCGGATACACACCGACGATTACCGTCCTGTCCGTCCCGGTGACTTTCGCCTCGATACAGAACAAGGACATCGATGTGTTTCTCGGCAACTGGATGCCGGCTCAGGAAGCCGACCGCAAGCCGTACGAGGCGGACGGCTCCGTGGCGGTGGTCGGTCCGAATCTGCTCGGCGCGAAATACACCCTGGCGGTGCCCGCGTACGCCTACGAGGCAGGGCTCAAGAATTTCGACGACATCCACCGCTTCTCCGCGGAACTCGGCAGTTCGATCTACGGCATCGAACCCGGCAATGACGGCAATCGTCTGGTGCTGAAAATGCTCAAACAGAACCAATTCGGGCTGGGCGATTTCAAGCTGATCGAATCGAGCGAACAGGGCGAGCTGGCGCAGGTCGAACGGGCCTATCGAGGCAAGCAGCCCATCGTCTTCCTGGCATGGGAGCCGCATCCCATGAACATGCGATTCGATCTCAAATATCTCGACGGCGGCGACGAGGTCTTCGGTCCGAACTTCGGCGGCGCGACCATCTACACGGTGACGCGCAAGGGGTACAGCGCCGAGTGCCCGAATGTCGGGCGCTTGCTGACCAACCTCAAATTCACCCTGCGCGGCGAGAGCGAAATGATGGCGGCCATATTGGATCGCCACGAACAGCCCGAGGTAGCGGCGGCCGCGTGGTTGAGGGCCCATCCCACCGCCGCCCAGGCTTGGCTCGACGGGGTCCGCACGTTCGGCGGCAAGCCCGCCTATGAGGCGATTGCGCACGCGGTCGCGGCGCCGCGCCATGGCGGGTTCGAGCAGTGGGTCATTGGTCACAAGATACCCGTGGGCGACGCCATGGCGGTGTTCATCGAGGCCATCAAGACCCATGGCACCTTCTTGTTCGACGGCATATCCGTCGTGATACGCGGCATGGTCGACGGCGCGACGGCCGCACTTCGCCTGTTGCCCGCACCGTTCCTGATCGCGGCGGTGGCGGCATTGGCCTATGCGCTGCGGCGTTCCTGGCTGCTGACGGCGTTCGTCGCACTGGCGCTGCTGTTCATTCTCAACCAGGGCTACTGGACCGCCACGCTCGAGACCCTGAGCTTGGTTCTGGTCGCGACACTGGCGTCGGCCGCCATCGGCGTGCCTCTCGGGATAGCCGCAGCACACCGGCCGCGGCTGTTCGCGGCACTGCGCCCGGTACTGGACTTGATGCAGACGCTGCCCACCTTCGTATACCTCATACCGACGCTGGTATTGTTCGGTCTCGGCGTGGTGCCGGGACTCATTTCCACGGTGATATTCGCGCTGCCCGCACCCATACGCTTGACGCATCTGGGCATTTCCTCGGTACCGCGGCCGCTCATCGAAGCCGGCGAATCCTTCGGCGCCACACCCATGCAGCTGTTGTGGAAAATCGAGTTGCCGAGCGCCGCCACCACCATCATCGCCGGCATCACTCAATGCATCATGCTGAGTCTTTCGATGGTCGTCATCGCCGCGTTGGTGGGTGCCGGGGGCCTGGGAGTGCCGGTGGTCCGGGCGTTGAATTCGGTGCAAGTCGGCATGGGGTTCGAGGCCGGATTCACCATCGTGCTGCTGGCCATCATCCTGGACCGGATCAGCAGACCGAAAGAGCGCGGAGCATCGCGATGACGGCCGCGGTCGAATTCAAGGACGTCGACATTCTGTTCGCGCAGACGGCCGGCCGTGACGGCCGCAGAGCCATCCGCGAGGCGCTCGCCGCCCTCGATGCCGGCGGAACGCGTACCGACATCCAGAACGAGTTCGGGGTCATCGTCGGCGTCGCCGGGGCGTCCTTGAGCGTGGCGCGCGGCGAGATTTCGGTGCTGATGGGCTTGTCCGGTTCCGGCAAGTCCACCCTGCTGCGCGCGGCCAACGGGTTGAATCCGGTAACCCGGGGCCATGTTCTGGTGCACACGGGCGCCGTGCACACGGGCGCCCTGCAGACGGGCGCGGTGCAGACGGTCATCGACGTGGCTACCTGCGACACCGCGCAGTTGCGGCACGTACGGCGCGAACGGGTCGCGATGGTATTCCAACAGTTCGGTCTCCTGCCGTGGCGCACCGTCCGCGAGAACGTCGGCTTAGGCCTGGAGTTGCGCGGCGAAAACGCCGCGGCGCGCAAGACCATCGTCGATGAGAAATTGGAATTGGTGGGCTTGTCGCAATGGGCAGAACGCTATGTCAGCGAACTGTCCGGCGGCATGCAGCAGCGCGTGGGGCTTGCCCGGGCGTTCGCGACCGACGCCGACATTCTGCTGATGGACGAGCCGTTTTCAGCCTTAGATCCCTTGATCCGGGGCAAGCTGCAGGGCGAGCTGCTGGCGCTCCAGGAGCGCGTCAAGAAGACCATCCTGTTCGTCAGTCACGATTTGGACGAAGCGCTGCGGCTCGGCGACCGGATTTCCATCCTGCAGAACGGTCGAATCGTCCAGACCGGTACGGCGGAGGACATCGTCCTCGCGCCCGCCGACGACTATGTCGCGGAGTTCGTGCGTCACATGAATCCGCTCGACGTGCTGACCGGCAGCATGATCATGCGCGCGCGCGCCAGCATGGCGCAGGAAGGCAACAGTCTGTGGCTGGATGAGCGGCGCCGATACCGCCTGGCCGTAGGTCCCGCGGATGAGGCTCTCGAGCTGCACCTCGACGGCGTCGCGCACGAGCTGCGTCACGTGCTCGACGATGCGGGAGTGGCGAACGTCGAAGCCGGCCTTGCGGTGGCTCCCGCCTCATTCTCGTTGCAATCCATCATCCAATTGCGTCAGGCGACCGGCCATCCGGTGCTGCTTTCGGACGGCGGCAAGATCATCGGCGTGTGCAGCGAAAACGAGATCCTCCGGGCGCTGGCCGGCAGCCGGCCATGAGCTGTCGCCGCCATTCTCCGTAAATATTATCATCGATATAATATAAAATAGGCCGCCATCCACAGCTAGTCGGGGGACGCTCATGAACCATGATGTCATCATTTCCTGTGCCGTTACCGGGGACGACACCAAAGTGACCAAGAGCCCGCACTGCGCGGTCTCTCCCGAGCAGATCGCGGCCACCGCCGTCGCGGCGGCGCAGGCCGGCGCCGCCATCGTCCACATCCACGTACGCGATCCGCAGACCGGCGCCTTCAGCATGGAAACGCGGCATTATCGCGAGGTCGTCAAGCGGATTCGCGAAAGCAAGGTGGACGTGATCGTCAACCTCACCTGCGGCATGGGCGGCTACATCGTCGTCGGCGATCGGGGGCTCGAGGATACGCCCGCCCCCGGCAGCGACTTCGTGACCCAGGAAGCTCGGATGAGGCACGTCATCGATCTGTGCCACGAGGGCCTGTACCGTCCCGACATCGCAACCCTGGATTGCGGTTCCCTGAATTTCGGCGACGGCAATCGCGCCTACGTCTCGACGCCCAATTATCTGCGCCAGGGCGCCGCTATCGCCAGAGACCTGGGAGTGAAACCCGAGCTGGAAGTATTCGATACGGGCAATCTCTGGTTCGTCAAGCAAATGCTCAAGGAGGGATTGCTCGCCGCGCCGTCGCTCATTCAGCTGTGCATGGGAATTCCGTGGGGAGTGCCCGCCGACGTCGGCCACCTCCTGGCCATGGTCAACTCGCTCCCTGAGAATTGCAATTGGGGCTCGTTCGCCATCAGCCGGATGCAAATGCCGTGGGTGGCGCAGTCGATCTTGATGGGCGGGAACGTTCGCGTCGGACTCGAAGACAACCTGTATCTCAGCAAGGGTGTCTATGCCAGCAACGCGCAACTCGTGGAGAAGGCCCGGACCATCATCGAGGCGCTGGGCGCGCGGGTGCTCGATGCGGCACAAGCACGCGAAAAACTGCAGTTGCGTTGAGATCGAGCCGTGACCTTGCCCGCGGCCTCCGACAGACTTCCCCCCTACCGCACCGGACTGCAAGCGGAGTGGATCGATTATAACGGTCATCTGCGCGATGCGTACTATGCGCTGGTGCTGAGCTACGCGATCGACGACGTCATGGACCATTTGGGTCTGGACGCCGCCTATCGCGAGCGCACGCGCTGCACGCTGTACACGCTCGAGATGCACATGCACTACCTGCATGAGGTGAAGGCCTCGGACACCCTCGAAGTCACGACGTCGATTATCGACGCCGATCGCAAGCGCATCCACGCCGGCTGTCGATTCGCCCGCAGCCGCTCGAGCGAGGCCGTCGCTACGGGCGAAGTCGTGCTCCTGCACGTGCAACAGGGCGAGAAACCCGCGGGCGCTGCGTTTCCGGCTCACGTCGAACGAAAATTGGATTCGCTCAAGTTATCCGTCGATGCGGGCGCGGCATGGGGACCGGCGTCGCGCAAAATGCAAATACAACGCCGCTCCGCCACATGACCGCCGGCGTCCCACGCCCGGCAGTGGATATTCGGCGACTCATCGCGCCGCGCAGCATGGTGCTGATCGGCTCCGGCGCGTGGACCGACGCGGTCGCCGCCGGCAATGCCGCGGTTGGGTACCAGGGCGCGTTGTGGCGTGTGCACCCGACTCGCGTTTCGACGGCAGCGACCACCTACTATCGCTCCGTCGCCGACCTGCCCGCTGCGCCTGACGCAGCCTTCATCGCCGTCCCCAATCACGAGGCGCCTGCCGTTGCCGGTGCGTTGGCGGCGCGCGGCGCCGGCGGCTTCGTTTGTTTCAGCGCCGGATTTTCCGAAACCGGCAGCCCGCTGGGGCATCAGCTCACTCGAGATCTGGAGAGCCGGTCGGGCTCGCTGCCCTTCTTTGGGCCCAACTGCTACGGCTTCGTCAATTTCTTCGACTGCGCCGCGATGATCCCGGACCAGGTCGTGGGTCAGCGCAGGGATCGCGGGGTGGCTCTGATCTGCCAGAGCGGCACCATCGCACTCACCCTGATGTTCAATGACCGTTCGCTGCCCATCGGGTGTCTGTTCACGGTCGGGAATCAGACGCGGTTGGCCGTCGAGGATCTCATCGAGGTCCTCTGCGACGATCCACGGGTTAGTGCGTTTGGGTTGTATCTGGAAGGAATCAAGGATGCGGGGGCGTTGGCCCGCGCCGCCGACAAGGCACGCCGCGCGAGCAAGCCCATTGCGGTGGTGAAATCGGGACGGACTGCCGCCGCCGCGCGTACCGCGCACAGCCATACCGGCGCCCTGGCGGGTGCGGACTCGGTATTCGACGCGTTCTGCAGACAGGCAGGTATCGCTCGCTGCGATACCTTGGGCGCTTTGTGCGAGACCTTGAAGGTGTTTCACGCGGGCGGCGCCTTGCCGGGCCGGAAGGTACTCATCATGGGAGCTTCCGGCGGCGACATGGCAATGACTGCCGATGTCTCGCGCTCGCTCGAGCTCGACTTTGCCCCCATCCCGGAAGACCGGGCCGCGACACTGCGCGAACTCCTGACCGACCGGGTCACGGTGGCGAATCCGTTCGATATTCATACCTACCTGTGGTTCGACCCACCGGCGCTGGGCCGCGTATTCCGGGCGGCGCTGCATTCGGGCTACGATGCCGTCGGTTTCGTGCTCGATTGTCCGCCGGAACACAAGGCCGATACGGCATCGTTCGATGCGGCAATCGACGTGTTCATCGCAGCGGCGCACGCCGCCGGCGCGGCAGGAGCGCCGTCGCGCGCGGCTCTGATCGCCTCCTTGCCCGAAACCATGAACGCACGCATTCGGGAGCGTTGCTTGCAAGGCGGGGTTGTGCCGTTACAGGGACTGCGCGAGGCGCTCGAAGCGCTATCGCTGGCCGGCGGCGTCGGGACGGCTTGGCGTGGGCAATTGGGCATCGATCTGCATGTCGCGGTCGCGCCGGCCGGACCGGCATTCCAGACCCACACGTTGAACGAAGCCGACGGCAAACGGGCGCTTGCCGCCTGCGGCGTGCCTGTTCCGAAGGGCCGCGCGGTGCCGGTCGGCGAGGCATCCGCCACCGCCGCCGCCATTGGATTTCCCGTGGTTCTGAAGGCCGTCGGCGCACATCTGGAACACAAAACCGAGGTGGGCGGCGTGGTCCTCGACGTTCGCAGCAGCGCCGAAGCGGCCGCTGCCGGCGCGCGACTCGCGGCTTTATCGGACACCCTGTTGGTCGAAGAGATGACCACGGACGGCGTCGCCGAAATTCTGGTGGGCGTCGTCGTGGATCCGCAATTCGGCCAGGTTTTGGTGCTGGGCGCGGGCGGCGTGCTAACCGAACTACTGTCCGACAGCGTGAACCTGTTGCCGCCGTGGACGCGCGCATCGATCGCCGCCGCCGTGGGCCGCCTCTCCGTGGCAAAGCTCCTCCATGGCTATCGCGGCAAGCCGCCCGGCGACCTGGAAGCCCTGATCGACGCGATTCTCGGGGTGGCGCGCTACGCCACGGCTAACATAGCGACTTTGGTGGAAATCGACGTCAATCCTGTGATCGTACGCCCCGTCGGCACGGGAGTAATTGCGGTGGACGCCATGATCCGTCTTTACCTATCGGTTTGAGGGGAGGCACTCGCATGTCGGACGGAGTCAACGTCGTCAAAGCCGGCGACATTTTGGAGGTAACCATCGATCGCCCCAAGGCGAACGCCATCGACCTTGCGGCCAGCCGTCGCCTAAACGACATTTTCGTCGCGTTTCGCGACGACGTGTCGCTGCGCGTAGCAATCATCACCGGCGCCGGCGAGCGGTTTTTTTCGCCCGGGTGGGACCTCAAAGCCGCCGCGGGCGGCGAGAAATCCGATGAAGATTGGGGTGTAGGCGGTTTCGGCGGCCTGAATTACCCGCGCAATCTCAACAAACCCATCATTGCCGCGGTCAACGGCATCGCGTGCGGCGGCGGTTTCGAAATCGTGTTGGGCACGGACATCATCGTCATGGAGGAGCACGCCACCTTCGCGCTTCCCGAGATCAACGTCGGGGTTTTGCCTGACGCCGGAACCATCAAACTGAGGCGTCGAATACCCTACCACGTGGCTGTCGAGTTTTTGATGACCGGCCGCTGGATGGACGCCGCTGAGGCGAAACACTGGGGCTTGGCCAACCATGTCGTGCCCAAGGGGCAATCCATGGCCAAAGCTCGTGAAATCGCCCGGCAACTTGGGGACGGCCCGCCGCTCCTGTTCCCCGCCATCAAACAATTGCTGCGGCACACGGAAATGGTCCCGGAACACGAGGCTTTCGAGCTGCATGACTCTCTGGATCTGGTGCAGCGGGTAATCGGGTCGGAGGATCTCAAGGAAGGCACGCGAGCCTTCACCGAGAAGCGTAAGCCGAGGTGGATCGGGAGGTGACGTCGATACCCAGCACCGGCCCGCAGCCCAATGCAGGAAACCCCCGACCGATATGCGGTTGGCCCCTAGTCAGGGGCCGAATTTACGTCCAAGCTCCCGGTATGGAAATATTGCTCGTGGAAGACAGCCCCGAGGTCAGCCTCATTACGGTCGAATACTTGACGGAACTCGGCCACCGGGTCGTGGCCGTTGCCGACGCCGAACTGGCGGTGGAACAAGTCGCACAGCGGGGATTCGATGCGGTAATGACGGACGTCAGCCTGCCGGGAATGTCCGGAATCGAGCTTGCCAAAGAGCTCATCAAGAAATACCCGAAGCTGCCGGTGGTGATCGCCTCCGGGTACGGTGTACTCAATGTCGAGTCTTTGCTCGGCCAACGCCAACCGAACGTCTTGGTGCTTCCGAAGCCGTACGACATGGCCATGTTGGAGGAGACATTGGACCAGGCGACGGCGTTCGCCCGTCCGTAGCCGGGTACGCCGCCGTGCGCGCGCCGCCTGGATGGCGCGCCGGACGCACGCTACCACTTGTAAGCGAATGATAGGGAGACAACCCCTTGCACGGTGGTTTGTGTGATCGGGCTTTGGCTGGCGCTGCCGAGCAACCGATTTATCGCGAGGTCGGCGTCAACCAGCCAGTGTTTGTTGATGAAATGGACCGCGCTGAAGCCAAATCCGGCGGCTTCCACACCGCTGTGTGCCATATAGACTCTATACCCCGATGCCTGTGATTGCGCTCCGTTCACGCCGAAGACGGTTTGCATGTACAGATGATCGGCGAACGTTACCGAGGGGCCGGCGAACATGAATAGCGTTTCCGAACTCCCCGGTAGCGGCATATAGGCCCCCAGGTCCCCGACGAGTCCGCTCGCACCCCCGGCCGATTGGCGCACGTCCGCCCGCAGCACGAGCGGAAACTCCTTCGAAATCACGTAAGACCCGAAGAGCTTGACGAGGGGTGCCGCGGAAATATTTCCCATTCCCTTCAAGTGGGTGAGGTCGTCCTTGGCGTGCCGGCCCAGGTCGTAATCGATGGAGACTCCGGCGCGGTAGTTCAGTCCTCGCACGATATTGACGCCCAACCCCTCGCCTACGGAGGCGAACGCGACATCGCGATACCGCACGTCGATCACCGGCCCTTTCAGCACGTGATGGATCCGAGCCCCCTCATAGAGCGGCCTGTCCTGCGCCGCCGCGCCCGACTCGATCTGCCAGTCGGGCAAGTCGGGCTGGAATAGCTTCATGAGGTCGACCCCGCTGGAGTATTGCCATTCCTGAAGCGGGGACGGCGTCTGCGACAGAGCCGGCCGGGCAGCCCATGCCCACACCATCAGGGCCGCCCATGCAAAGCGGCGTTGAGTTGGCAACCGGGGTCTCAACCGGCACGCCTGCGGAGTGCCGACCGCGGGGGCCAGCTCAGGCTCTGTACTCCCGGCCGGTTCCGGTGCACAACGGGCAATACTCGAGCGCCGACGCGATGGTCTCGCTGAGCAGGTCCGTCAATTCGTGGGGGTCGCCCCCAAAATCCGCCACGTAAGGTGTGTGCGCGCGCACCGCTACGAGCGAAAATCGCGCCGAGAGCGACTGCGGCCGATGCGGGTTTTGGCGATTCCGCCGGCCCTGCGCGGCCCCGCCCGAGACACGACCTTCAGTGCCCGCCGCCAGGCATCCGCCTGCGGCGCAGGATCCGGCGGGTCATAGGGAGCCAATGGTGGCCGCTCCGGACTGGGCGTCGTTGGAACGCTCTCGTTGAAGATAGTCATCCTCCGAGTACCTCCGAAGTGGAATTGCGGGAAGTGGAATCGCGGCGGCCACCGTCCGCGGATCGCAAACGCGCGCGGCGCGCCCCATGGGACACTAAAATACCGGCAGCTACGCCCACCAGAGCGATCGTACCCGCGGCGCGCCACGGACTCGCTCGGACCAGCCCATCGGTGGTCGCGCCCAAGTTCCTGGCCTTCGAGGTCCAGCTCTGTACGCCGCTCGCCAGCTGATCGGCGAGCGAACCCACGGCATCGGACACTCGGTTGGCCAAGTCCTCCGCACGAAAATCTTTCAAGCGAACAATGGTTTGACCGGCCACGCTTCTCATGGTTGCTCTCCTCGTTGCACTGGAATCGAGTGACGGGGTCGACTATGCAGCGCGGATCGCATGAATACGGTCGGCGTAACACCGCGACCCGTGTAGGACTATTCAGACGAAACTACCCGCGGCCCCCGTCTACAAAGCCAAATAGGGCCAATCGCCTGCGATCGCGGCGGCGCAATCCGGCGAGCGGGTGAGCACCACCCCGCCAGGGGACAGCGTGTTCGCACCGATAGGCTCGCGCTCGTTGTGCGTCGCGCACTCCAGTTCGTCGAGCAGCGCGCGAAGCTCGTTCTGCGAGCGCCCCAACGCCTCACTCAGATCCGCCGCCCACGTCAGCGCGCGAGTGAGATCCACTTCACGTGCCAACCGTCGCAGCTGACCGGTGGTGCGCATCAGCACCTGTTGTCGAGTTCGGGCGCCGAGTGCCGCCGTCGCGGCAACGATGCTGTTGCATAGGATGAACCCGATGCCGGCATCCTGCTGAAAGCGGGCGTACGGGTGTGCGCGCAGGCGGCCTGATGTGATGCGGGCTACCCGCCACGCCGCGAATCGCGCGCGTCGCAGCAACGGGTCTGGCGCCATGGATTGGCCGTGACCGAGCGCGGTGGTCACGGCTCGCACTTGCAATGCGGTACCCCGAAGCCGGCGCAATCGCTCTACTTCAGCATCACTCATGACTCCGCCCTTGTGTTTTGCAACAGTTCCCGAATGGGACTCAGGATGCAATTTTGCGGCCGATCGCGTCGTTTGGCTGTAGGAAAACGGCGCAATCCAGTGCCGGTGATCACGCGCAACATTATGTCAACGAAATCCGTGGGCAAAACCCTACACGGGCAGGGTGCCGGGCCATTGCCGCCGACACCCTGATCCTCTGCAATGCGCGCGGGCGTCTACGACAGACAGAGGGTTATGGCAAAATACTTTATTGCATGGCTGGTGGGAGTGCCCGCGTTGGTACGCGCGGTGGTGTACCTCGTCATGCACATTTGACGATAGCCGGGGGCGCCTAGCCGGGGGCGCCTAGCCGGGGACGCCTAGCCGGGGACCGCCTAGCCCGGGGCGCGTAGCCGCGCCTAGCCCCCAA